>JBAVKY010000519.1:0-1847 GCA_049688555.1 Propionicimonas sp. | reverse complement strand
CGGGGTTCTTCCACAGCGAGTACCGGGCGCCCTTCAACTGGGTGGCCAGCTCGCTGGCCGGTCGGGGTGGGGCATCGGCCCCGGGCCGGCCGCGAGGGCGTTTGGGTTCGGCCCGGGCCATCTTGCGAGCCTCGTTCCACACCTGGCGGCGGACCTCGTCGAGGGCGTCAGTGGCCCAGGACACGATGTGGAACGGGTCAGCGCACTGCACGGCGTTGACGCACCGCTCGGCCACCACATCGGCGATGAACGCCGCCCCATCAGCACTGACGTGGGTGATCAGGCTGCACCGATCCGGGCCCAGCTCGTCGAAGAACGCGGCCACGGTGGCCTTGTCCCGGCCGGGCGCGGCCCACACCAGTCTGCCGGTGTCGTGGTCGACCACGACCACGATATGTAGCGGTGGCCGCGCTTGTAGGAGATCTCATCGATGCCGATCCGGCGCTGGCCGTCCAGCCGATCGGTCGTGGCGTCGATGTCGGCGCAGACTCGGGTGATGATCGCCCCCGATCGTGCGCCACGCCACCCGCAGCAGCTCCACCACCGTCGCCTTGGCCGTGTGGGTGGCCAGGTAGGCGGCGGTCTGATCGAACGCGTACGTGTGACCAGCACCATGACGGGCCCACGGCACCGAGGCAACGACCACCCCGTGCACCCGGCAGGACACCCTCGGCGCATCAGCCTCCAGGAACACCATCCCGGTACCGAAGTCCAGCGACCGCCACCGCCGCCGTCCCTGCCCGGCGTCATAGCGCGCACTGGGGCGCCCGCAGGTTCCGCACCTGTTCTGGGCGGCCTTCACCGGGCGGACCGAGATCACCAGCTGCTGGCTGTCCACGTCGAGTTCCACCGCCTCGACGACCGTCTTGTCGACCCCCAAAAGGTCACGCCATAGTCTTGAACCACGCACGCCGCTCTCCAGTCACCAGTTCGCCGTTGGCGGCTCGCCCAATTCGGATGGGGCATCGGTTTCGCGGGAGCATCTCGTGAGTCGAGAACCAGGGAAGGACGGGCGAGCGCGGAACTGCTGGCCGTGGTCGGAGCTCGCGTCGTCGGTGAGCACCTGAACCCCTGCCTGGTCGAGCGGTTCAAGGTGCTCGACGGCGAGTTGACCGTGAGACTCGATGGGACCACGAAAGTGGTACCGGAGGGGGAGACTGCTGAGGTCGGCCCCGGCCACTGGCACGACTGGTGGAACGCGACCGACCGCGACATCAGGGTGCGGGTGGAAGTCACGCCCGGAACGAGGTTCGTCCACATGATCGAGACCCTGTTCGGCCTCGCCCGGCTTGGGCACGTCGACGAGAAGGGCATGCCGAACCCCTTGCAGATGGCGATGATCGGCCGGGAGTTCTCGGATGTCGTGCAGTTCCGCTCCCCCCCGCCGACGGTGCAGAAGGTGATGTTCTTCGCGCTCGCGCCGCTCGCCCACGCGATGGGGTACCGAGGCACGTACCCCCAACTATCCCGCAGCCTGGTCGCCGGCGAAGTGCCTCGCAGCCAGTAGCCAGCCTGTCCAGTCCTCGGCTCAAGCTCCGGCCGAACGCGGGTGCCCCTATTCGCCGCCTGTCGCGCGCTGTCCCGGCTTGATCGCGACGCGCGTGCCCGAGGGAGCCCCGGAAACACGGCTGAGCGTGACATGCCGCCGGGGTACTCGATCGCGGACATGGCCGAGGTTCACGCCGTCCTCATCGCTGAGGAGTTCGGTGGCAAGGTCGATCTCGTCTTCGGGGAGGACTACGGGGGGCTGATCGGCCTGCACCTCGCTGCCCGTCATCCCGACCGCCTCACTTGTCTCGCGACGGCGTCGCCGGCTACGCGTTCACCGAGCAGGGCAAGGCACTCGA
>JBAVKY010000518.1:0-12014 GCA_049688555.1 Propionicimonas sp. | reverse complement strand
CCCTGCGTCGTAAGATCGTCGCTGGCCTGAGGGTCCTGCAGGGGACCCCATTCGGAAGGAAGACCGTGATTCGAACCCATGACGCCGGTGTACTGCGCGCCGCCGACGCCGGTACCACCGTCACGCTCGCGGGGTGGGTGGCCAGGCGCCGCGACCTCGGTGGGGTCGCGTTCATCGACCTGCGCGATGCCTCCGGGTTCGTCCAGGTCGTGATCCGTGACGAGATCCTCGCCGCCAGCGGGGCGCACGCGCTGCGCAACGAGTACTGCGTCGCCGTCACCGGGGTGGTCGAGGTGCGACCCGAGGGGACGCTCAATCCGAGCATTCCGACCGGCGAGATCGAGGTCGCCATCACCGACTTGACGGTGCTGAATCCGTCAGCGCCCCTGCCCTTCCAAATCGACGAGCGAGTCAGCGTCGGCGAGGAGGCCCGCCTCAAGTACCGCTACCTGGACCTGCGCCGACCCGCCCCCGCAGCCGCGATCCGGCTGCGTTCCGAGGTGAACCGGGTCGCGCGCGAGGTGCTCGCCGCGCGTGATTTCGTGGAGATCGAGACCCCGACGCTGACCCATTCGACTCCGGAAGGTGCCCGCGACTTCGTGGTTCCCGCCCGGCTCGCGCCGGGTTCCTGGTACGCGCTGCCGCAGAGCCCGCAACTGTTCAAGCAATTGCTGATGGTCGGCGGCATGGAGCGGTACTACCAGATCGCGCGCTGCTATCGGGACGAGGACTTCCGCGCCGACCGGCAGCCGGAGTTCACCCAGCTCGACATCGAGATGAGCTTCGTCGATCAGGAGGACGTGATCGAGGTCGGCGAGGCGGTCGTCAAGGCCGTCTGGGCGCTGAAGGAACACGACCTGACGGCGCCGTTCCCACGCATCTCCTACCGCGACGCGATGGATCGTTTCGGATCGGACAAGCCTGACCTGCGATTCGACCTGCCCATCACTGAACTCACCGAGTTCTTCGCCGACACCGAATTCCGGGTATTCCAAGCCGCCTACGTGGGAGCGGTGGTGATGCCCGGCGGCGCAGGCCAGCCTCGTCGCACCTTTGACGCCTGGCAGGAATGGGCGAAGCAGCGCGGTGCCAGGGGGCTGGCCTACGTCACGGTGGCTGCGGATGGTGAGCTTGGCGGCCCCGTCGCCAAGAACATCTCCGAGACCGAGCGGGCCAGTCTGGCACAGCGCGCCGGCGCGGCGCCGGGAGACTGCATCTTCTTCGCGGCCGGGGCCCGCAAGCCCGCCCAGTCGCTGCTGGGTGCTGCGCGGGTCGAGATCGCCACCCGCTTGCAGCTGATCGATCCCGACGCGTGGAGCTTCCTGTGGGTGGTGGACGCCCCGCTGTTCGAGCCGACCGCGGATGCCACCGCTGCCGGCGACGTGGCCGTGGGGGAGGGTGCGTGGACGGCCGTCCACCACGCCTTCACCTCACCGAAGCCGGAATGCCTGGCCACCTTTGACACCGACCCGGGCTCAGCCCTGGCCTACGCCTATGACCTGGTCTGCAACGGCAACGAAATCGGTGGCGGGTCGATCCGTATCCACCGCAGGGACGTGCAGGAGCGGGTCTTCAAGGTGATGGGCATCGACGCCGAGACGGCCCAGCACCAGTTCGGTTTCCTGCTGGACGCGTTCGCATTCGGCGCCCCACCGCATGGCGGCGTCGCCTTCGGCTGGGACCGGATCACGGCGCTGCTCGCAGGCACCGAGTCGATTCGTGACGTGATCGCCTTCCCGAAGACCGGCGGCGGCTATGACCCCCTCACCGGCGCACCGGCACCCATCACCGACAAACAGCGCCGGGAAGCCGGCGTCGACGCCAAGCCGGTCAAGAAGCACGAATCGCCCGCGACCTGAGGTCGCGAGCGGTTCGGTGGGGCGACCCCGCTGTTAGCGGAGGTCGTCCGAGTTGGGCAGATCGGTCGTTCCGGCCAGTAAACCGTAGATCTTGCGGCGGGCTTCGGCGAGGTACTCGGCGGCTGCGGTGATCTGTTCCGGGTTGGCGTTGCGCATGAGCTCCTTGGCCGCGCCTCCGAGTGAACCGAACTCCTGCCAGAGCCGCCGCATGGCCTCGGGATCGCGTCCGCCGACGGCTGCGGTGACGGCCTCCCAAGGGGTGGTCTCGATGTCAGCAGCGGCAGCCGTTCCGGTCTCGGTGAGCCGAAAACCCTTCTGGCCCTCGTTGTCGAACGACTCGATGAGTCCTTCGTCCTCAAGCTGGTTCAGGGCGGGGTAGACCGCTCCCGGGCTCGGCTTCCACAAGCCCTGAGTGCGTTCAGCGAGGGACTGCATGATCTGGTACCCGTTCATGGGCTGCTCGGCGAGCAGCGCGAGAATCGACTGCCGGACCTGACCGCGCCGGTTGCGCCCGCGTGGCCCACCGGGTCCACCGGGGCCACGGGGCCCGGGGAACCCACCGGGACCGAAGGGGGATCCGGGCCCGAAACCTCCCGGGCCGCCGAATCCGTGTCGTGCTGGGCCGCGGCCTGGTCCTCGCCTGCCGGCGCCGTCGGCCGGCCACTCCTGCTCTGGAATGTGATGCATGGTGATCTCCTCACGATCAATCAACGTTACGTCAACGATATATCGGTAACGTTTTCCACGCAAACGTGCAACCCGTAGAGCGGTGTAGCGTCGGCGAGGTGAACGAGGACCTGTTCGGCAACCCCGTGACGACGCCGGGCGGCTCCGGAACCGTGACACCGCTGATCGGGTCGCTCAACGGCCCCGACCACCGTGAACTGCCGCTGCCGGTCCGGATGCGCCCCCGAAGCCTCGACGAGATCGTCGGTCAGCAGCACCTGCTGGGCCCCGGATCCCCGCTGCGACGCCTCGCCGAGGGCACCGCCGCGATGTCGGTCTTCCTGTGGGGGCCGCCCGGGGTCGGCAAGACCACCATCGCCGCGGTCGTCTCGCACACCACCCACCGCCGGTTCGTGGAGGTCTCCGCCGTCACCGCGGGGGTACGGGAACTGCGCGCAGAACTGGACGCCGCGCGCCGGGAACTGGCCAAGGGGGTCAGCACCGTCCTGTTCGTGGACGAGGTTCACCGCTTCTCCAAGACCCAGCAGGACGTGCTGCTGCCCGCGGTTGAGAACCGGCTGGTCACGCTGATCGCCGCGACCACGGAGAATCCCGCCTTCTCGGTGATCTCGCCATTGCTCTCCAGGTCACTGCTGCTGACGCTGAAACCACTGGAGCGGGCCGACATCAGGGCCCTGCTGCGTCGAGCGCTGATCGACGACCGGGGTCTGGCCGGTGCCTTCGAGTTGGACGAGCAGACCGAGGAGAGCCTGCTCCGGCTCGCCGGTGGTGACGCGCGAAGGGCGCTCACCTACCTCGAAGAGGCCGCCGCCGGAGCCAGTGCCCAGGGCACGACCACGATCGGCGCGGCGGTGCTGGAAGCTGCGGTCGATCGCGCCTCGGTGCGCTACGACCGGGACGGCGATCAGCACTACGACGTGATCAGCGCCTTCATCAAGTCCCTTCGTGGCTCGGACGTGCAGGCCAGCCTGCACTACCTGGCCCGCATGTTCGAGGCGGGTGAGGATCCGCGCTTCATCGCACGTCGGTTGGTCATCCTTGCCAGCGAGGACATCGGGCTGGCGGCGCCGTCGGCGCTGCAGACCTGCGTGGCGGCTGCTCAGGCCGTCGCGCTGATCGGGATGCCCGAGGCGCGGATCAACCTGGCCCACGCCGTCATCGCCTGCGCTGTCGCGCCCAAGTCGAACGCCGTGATCAAAGCCATCGACGCGGCGGTGGCCGACGTCCGGGCCGGACGGATCGGGACCGTACCACCCCATCTGCGGGACGCGCATTACGGGTCAGCCAACAGCTATGGCCACGGCAAGGGCTACCAGTACGCGCACGACGCCGCTCACGGCGTCGCGGCCCAGCAGTACCTGCCGGATGACCTGGTCGGCGCGCGCTACTACGTGCCGACAGAGCACGGCAATGAGGCCGGTCTGGTGGAAAGGCTGGCAGTGATCGAGCGCCTGCTCGGACGACGGCCGCCCGAGGTGCACTAGGCTGCAGCCGTAATCAAGCGAACCGAGGTGGGTTGAAGAAATGAACGTTGGAGAGGTCGCCGGACTCATCGCCGCGATGGCTGCAGTCGCACTAGTGGCGTTCAGCGCCGTCCCGCTGCTCAAACTCGGACGCGTCCTGGAGGAACTCCGTCTGGCGGTGCGTGACGTCGGTCACAATACGGTGCCGATCCTGCAGGAACTCAAGGGCACCGTCACCGCGACGAACACCGAGCTGAGCAAGCTCAGCTTGGTCACCGAGGATGTCTCGAAGGTCAGCGCGCACGCCATGGTGGTTACTGAGAATGCGGCGCAGCTGTCGACTCTGTTCGTGTCCACCTTTGGTGTCCCGATGATCAAAACCGCCGCGTTCACCTACGCAGTGCGCCAGGCGATGTCGGGCAATAAGGCGAAGAGGGCCAAGTGATGGGCCGACGCTTCCTGTGGTTCACCGTCGGTGTGGGTCTGACGTTGTTCATCGTCGTCAAGGGTCGCGAGTACTACGAGAAGTTCACGCCCAAGGGTGTGGCCACTCAGCTCGACAAGACCCGGGCAGCGGCCACCGACTGGATCGGCGAGTTCATCACTACCATGGGTGAGGCGATGGACGAGCGCGAGGGCGAGTTGCGTGAGGCTCTCGGCCTGGACGGCTGAAACCCGGCCGTCCAGGGAACTCCTTGCGTTAGTCCATTCTTGGCGCACGCGCGCGCCTGCAACCAGTCTCGAAGGACCACCATGAAAACCGCTGACATCCGCCAGCGCTTCCTCGACTTCTTCGCCGAGCGTGACCACACGGTCGTACCGTCGACGTCGCTGGTCTACAACGACCCGACGCTGCTGTTCGTCAACGCCGGCATGGTGCCGTTCAAGCCCTACTTCACCGGTGCCGAGACCGCGCCCTTCAAGCGGGCGGCGAGCGTCCAGAAGTGCGTGCGCACCCTGGACATCGACGAGGTGGGCAAGACCACCCGGCATGGCACTTTCTTTCAGATGAACGGGAACTTCTCGTTCGGGGACTACTTCAAGGCCGGTGCGATCCGCTACGCCTGGGACCTGATCACCAATCCCCTCGATGCCGGTGGGTATGGCTTCGACCCCGAGACGGTCTGGGTGACCGTCTACCTCGATGACGACGAGGCAGCCTCGTACTGGCGTGAGGTCGGCATTTCGAAAGACCGGATTCAGCGCCGCGGGCTCAAGGACAACTATTGGCACATGGGAATCCCCGGTCCGGGTGGTCCGTGCTCCGAGATCTACATCGATCGAGGCCCGGAATTCGGCGTCGACGGTGGACCGGTGGCCGACGAGGACCGCTTCTTGGAGATCTGGAACCTGGTCTTTCAGACCGAGGAGCTCTCGGCGGTCCGGTCGAAGGAGGACTTCGACGTCGCGGGACTGCTACCTGCGCAGAACATCGACACCGGTATGGGCCTGGAACGGGTCGCGTACCTGATGCAAGGCGTCGACAACATGTACGAGATCGACGAGGTGTACCCCGTCCTCGTCAAAGCGGCGGAGATTGCTGGACGGCGTTACGGCGCTGTGGTCGACGACGACGTGCGGATGCGGGTGGTCGCCGACCATGTCCGGTCGTCGCTGATGCTCATGACGGACGGGGTTACGCCCGGCAATGAGGCCCGGGGCTACGTGCTTCGCCGGCTGCTGCGCCGCAGCATTCGCGCCATGCGACTGCTCGGCGTCAACGAACCGGTACTGCCCGATCTGCTGCCGGTCAGCCGTGACCAGATGGCACCCGGCTACCCTGACGTCACCGCTGCGTGGGAACGAGTTTCACAGGTGGCGTATGCGGAGGAGGAGGCGTTCCGGCGCACCCTGGCGGCGGGCACTCAGATCTTTGATCTGGCTGTGGGCAAGGCGAAAGCGGAGCACGCCGAGACCCTCAGCGGTGAGCGGGCCTTCCAGTTGCACGACACGTACGGCTTCCCGATCGACTTGACCCTCGAGATGGCCGCTGAACAGGGCCTCGAGGTCGATCGTGAAGGCTTCCGCCGGCTCATGCAGGAACAGAAGGATCGCGCCCGCGCCGACGCCCGCGCCAAGAAGGGGGGAGCGGTCAGTGTCGACGCCTATCGCGACCTGCGCGGAGCCGGTGAGGTGCCGTTCCTGGGCTACACCGACCTGACGTCGGACGCGACCGTGCGCGGCATCATCGCCGACGGCACATTGGTGGATCGCGCGCGCCCCGGCGACGTCGTCGAGGTCGTCTTGGACCAGACCCCGTTCTACGCCGAAGCTGGTGGCCAGGACGCCGACCGCGGCACCATCACGGGCTCTGGGATCATCCTCGACGTGCTCGACGTCCAGCGGCCCGTGCAGGGCCTCGTGGTCCACAAGGTGCGCATCGAAGACGGTGAGTTGGCCGCCGGGATGCCGGTCGTCGCCGCGGTGGACGCCGCGGCACGAGCCAGTTCGTCCCAGGCGCACACGGCGACCCACATCATCAACGCGGCGCTGCGCCAGATCCTCGGGCCGACCACGGCTCAGGCTGGCTCCTACAACAGGCCCGGCTACCTGAGATTCGACTTCTCGAGCCAGCAGGCGCTGTCGGCGATGATGCGCGAAGAACTTGAGGGCTTGTCGAATGAGGCGATCCGCACCGACTACGGCGTGACCGCCACGGAAATGCCATTGGTGGAGGCGAAAGCGCTCGGGGCCCAGGCCATGTTTGGCGAGAAGTACGGCGAGATCGTCCGAATGGTCGAACTCGGCGGTCCCTGGTCGCGCGAGTTGTGCGGCGGAACGCACGTCGAACGCACCTCCCAGATCGGCCTGCTCAGTCTGCTGGGGGAGTCCTCGGTGGGTTCGGGGGTGCGACGGGTCGAGGCTTTCGTGTCCGCGGACGCCTTCTCTCACCTCGCCAAGGAAAGGGCGCTGGTGGCGAACCTGGCCGACCTGCTGAAGGTCCAGCCGGATCAGCTGACCGATCGGGTCTCGAAGCTCGTGGCCCAGGTCAAGTCGGCCGAGAAGGAGATTGCCGCCCTGCGCTCGAAGGAAGTGCTGGCCCAGGTACCTGCCCTGCTGGCTGGCGCCAGCCGGGTTGGACGCTACGAACTGGCGGCGCGACAACTCAGCGACGTGGGCGCCGAGGACCTGCGGACGCTGGCGATCGAGACCCGGACGGCCTTCGGTGAGCGCCCGGGTGTGGTCGCCGTCGTGGGAGGCACTGCCAAGCCCGTCCTGATCATCGCGACAACCGCAGCTGCCCGGGGCCTCGGTGCAAAGGCCGGCGCTCTCGTGGCGGTCGGCGCCCCGCTACTCGGGGGACGCGGCGGGGGCCGTGACGACCTTGCCCAAGGCGGCGGGACGGATGCCGCTGGCGCCACGGCGGCGCTGGCTGCCATCAGCGAAGCCCTGCAGGGCTGAGGCGGATGCGTCCCGGCGTCCGGCTGGCGCTTGATTGGGGCAAGGCCCGGATCGGGGTGGCGGCGTGCGATCGGGGAGGGATCCTCGCCCACCCGGTCGCGACGGTGCCCTCTGGACCGGACGCGTTGCGCAGGATCGCCGAGCTCGTCGCTGAGTATGAACCGATCGAAATGGTGCTCGGGTTGCCCCGCACGATGGCAGGGACGGAGTCCCACGCGGCGGCCTGGGTCCGAGCCGCTGCCAGTGACCTCGCCGCGGCATTGCCAGGGCTTCCGCTGCGGTTGGTCGACGAGCGGCTGAGTACCGTGACGGCCTCCAGGCGGCTCAGTAGCGCCGGGAAGGACACGCGCAAGCAACGCAGCCTCATCGACCAGGCGGCTGCGGTCGCTATCTTGGAGGCAGCCCTGGACCACGAACGATCCACTGGAGTCCCGGCTGGGGAGGTCTTCCGGCCGCCGCCCAGTCGCACGGGCCCCGAGGAGGACGAGCTGTGACGAACCCCCGACGCGCCATCGAGGAGCCTGCCGATAGCGGTCCCGGGTTCTTTGCCCGTCACAAGGCCGTGATTGCGGTGGTGGTGTCCCTCGCCGTCCTGGTCGGCGGCGGGCTGGGCGCCTACCTGCTGGCCCGCCAGCAGCTGGATGGTCTCTTCGTCGCCAAGGACTACCCCGGCCCCGGTGAAGCGGCCGTCACGGTGACCATTCCGAAGGGCACCAGCCTGACCGGAATCGGAGAACTGCTCGTGGCAGCCGACGTCGTCGCCTCCGGGGAAGCCTTCACGAGGGCCGCCAGTGTGAATCCTGAGGCCACCGGGATCCAGGCGGGGACCTACCAGTTGAAGACCCGCCTGCCCGCAGCCGAGGCGTTGGCCATGCTGTTGGATCCGTCCAACATCCAGCGCAAGACCTTTACGCTGCGCGAGGGGAAGTGGCTCGCCGACCACGTCACGGTGATGAGTAAGGCAAGCGGTATCCCCGCCAAACAATTCGAAGCCGTGCTGAAGGCCGTCGACGCACTCGATCTGCCCAGCTGGGCAACCACAACGGCCGAGGGGTTCATCTTCCCCGACACCTACGAGGTGCCGGACGAGCCGACCGCGAAGAACATGGTCGCTTTGGCAACCACGCGCTTCAACGACGTCATCGAAGAGATCGGCTTCGAGAAGCGTGCCAAGGCTCTGGGTGTGAAGCCGTACGACGCCCTGATCGTGGCCAGCATCATCGAGCGCGAGGTCTTCCGGGACGCCGACCGGGCCAAGGTGGCTCGGGTGATCTACAACCGGCTCGACGCCGGCATGCGGTTGCAGATGGACTCAACGGTGGCCTATGCCGTCGGCAAGACCGGGACGGTGTGGACGACCAAGGCCGAGCGGGACAGTGATTCGCCCTACAACACCTACAAGCACTTGGGACTGCCGATCGGCCCGATCTCTTCCCCGGCCAAAGCAGCCCTCAGCGCGGCCGTGGCTCCTGCGGACGGTGACTGGCTGTTCTTCATGCCGGTGAATCTCGACACCGGGGAGACCCGCTTCAGCACGACTTTGGCCGAGCACAGTAAGGCCGCTGCCGAACTGCAGGCCTGGTGCAAGAAGAGTGACGCCAACCGCAAGAAGTGCGCCTGACCCCAGCAGGGGTTGGCGCAGCGGCTTTGTCCCGTCGGTTACTGTTCTAGGGTCACCACAGGCACGAGAGGACCTCGACACATGGCTAACCGGTTCACCCGGGAACTCAAGGATCCGGAAACCGGACGCTGGATCGGCAAGGAGATCTGGATCCGGGTTCGTAGCGGTCTGGCGGTCCTGTTGTCGCTGGGTGTCCTCGCCGGAGGCAGCTGGTTCGTTTACAACAAGAGTTGGAACGCCTGGATGGAGTTCCGGACGGCGGAGGACTACATCGGCGAGGGCGTGGCACCGGTCGAGGTCGTGATTCCGCCGGGCGCGAGCTTGTCTGCCATCTCCGACATCCTTGTCGAGGCGGGCGTGATCAAGGCCGCCAAAGCCTTCGATCGTGAGGCGGCCAGCAACGCCGATTCGACCAAGATCCAAGCCGGAAAATACCTGCTCAAGACGCAATTGCCGGCCAAGGTCGCCCTGGCGATGCTGCTGGATCCCAAGAACATCGTCCGCAATCGGATGACGTTGAAGGAGGGCCAGCGGCTCTCCCAGATGGTCAAGGCCATGGCCAAGGCGTCCAATTTGTCGGAGAAGAAGTTCACCGAGGCCCTGAAGAACTGGAAGAAGATCGGACTACCCACGTGGGCCAAGAACGGGGCCGAGGGGTTCCTCTTCCCGGATACCTACGAGCTCCCCGACAAGCCGAACGCCACCAAGGTCATCAAGCTGGCCACGGCCCAGTTCAACGAGGTTGCCGATGACATCGACTTCGAAGCCGCGGCGAAGAAGGCGGGCACCAGTGCCTACAAAGCCCTCATCGTGGCCAGCATCATGGAGCGCGAGGTGTTTCGGGACGACGACCGTCCGAAGGTTGCCCGGGTCATCTACAACCGCCTCAAGGCGGGGATGAACCTGCAGATGGACTCCACGGTGGCCTATGCGGTGGGCAAGACCGGATCGGTGTGGACGACGGCCGAGGAACGTCAAGTCGATTCCCCGTACAACACCTACCTTCATGCGGGTCTGCCCCCCGCGCCCATCTCGTCACCGGCCCGCAAGGCTCTCCAGGCTGCCGTCAACCCGGCGGAAGGGGACTGGCTCTACTTTCAGCCGGTGAACCTCGAGACGGGTGAAACCGAGTTCAACACCACGTATGAAGCCCACCTCGCTAGCGTGGCCAAACTGCAGGCTTGGTGCACCGCCAACGACGAGAACCGGAAGAAGTGCAGCTGAGGCGGCGTTTGGCGACCCCTCGCCAGCCCGTGACAGACTGACGCCCATGCTCCGTTACCTCACCGCCGGGGAGTCACACGGCCAAGCGCTGGTGGCCACCATCGAAGGCATTCCGGCTCACGTCGCCCTCACCACCGATGACATCGCAGAGTCCCTGGCCCGGCGGCGCCTTGGCGTGGGGCGTGGGGCCCGCATGAAGTTCGAGGCCGATGCCGTCACACTGCTGGCAGGCGTCCGCCACGGCGAGACTCTCGGTTCGCCGATCG
This sequence comes from Propionicimonas sp., assembly GCA_049688555.1. Classification (GTDB taxonomy): domain Bacteria; phylum Actinomycetota; class Actinomycetes; order Propionibacteriales; family Propionibacteriaceae; genus Propionicimonas. Next base: position 1,492 of record JBAVKY010000518.1, on the reverse strand, counting down.
CAGTGCTGATCGGCAACAGCGAGTGGGCCAAGTGGGACGTCGTGATGGCCCCCGACCCGGTGGACGCCGAGGAACTCGCAGGCCTCGCCCGCAATGCGGCGCTCACGCGCCCTCGGCCAGGGCATGCCGACCTGGTCGGGATGCAGAAGTACGACTTCGACGAGGCTCGACCCATCCTGGAACGGGCCTCCGCCCGTGAGACCGCTGCCCGGGTTGCCCTGGGACGGATTGCCGCCAACTTCCTCGAGCAGTTCGCTGGCATCCGCATCCTCAGCCATGTCGTCTCGATCGGAGGGGTCGCCTCCGCTGGCACGCACCTGCCCACCCCCGACGACCTGCCAGCAATCGACGCCGACCCGGTGCGTTGCCTGGATTCGGCCTCGAGCGTGGCGATGCTGAGCGAAATCGAGACGGCCAAGGCGGACGGGGACACCCTCGGCGGCGTCGTGGAGGTGTTGGCTTTCGGGCTGCCCCCGGGCCTGGGTTCCCACACCCAGGGTGATCGCCGGCTGGACGCTCGATTGGCCGGCGCCCTGATGGGGATCCAGGCCATCAAAGGGGTCGAGGTGGGCAACGGCTTCGAACTGGCCCGCACGCGGGGCAGCCGAGCCCATGACGAGATGATTCCTGGAGCCGGCCGTATCACCCGGGTGTCGAACCGGTCCGGGGGCACCGAGGGTGGGATGAGCACCGGCGAGGTGCTTCGGGTCCGGGCCGCGATGAAGCCGATCGCAACCGTGCCCCGCGCGCTGCGGACCGTCGACGTCACCACCGGGGAGCCGGCGCAGGCCCACCACCAGCGTTCCGATGTCTGCGCCGTGCCCGCCGCCGGGGTGGTCGCCGAAGCGATGGTCGCCCTGGTGGTGGCCGAAGCCGTGCTGGAAAAGTTCGGCGGGGATTCACTGGGCGAGACTCGGCGCAATCTCGAGGCCTACCTCGCCCGACTGGCCGAGTCGAAGTTGCGGTGAGCCCTACCCGCAGCATCGTCTTGGTGGGGGGGCCGGGGGCGGGCAAGACAACAGTCGCTGGACTGCTCGCCGAAGCGCTCGCGATGACCCATCACGACTCCGATGCGGTCGTGGAGGACGTCCTCGGTCTCAGCCTTTCCGAGGCGTACGCCAGCCTTCCGTCGCAGGTGTTGCGAACGGCTGAAGCCTCGGTCTGCGCTTCGTTGTTGGACTTGGATGCGAGCGTGATCAGTCTGGGGAGCGCCGCGGTGGAGGACTCCGGAACCCGCGCCGCCCTTTCCGGGCATCAGGTGGTGTGGCTGAAGGTTTCCAGCTCTCCCGCGACCCGTCGGCTGGGCCTGGTGGGACTGGGCATGGACACCTTGAAGGCCGTCAGGGCGAAGCTGGACGCTGACCTGCGGACTCGTCGCCACTGGTATGAAGGTGTCTCAACCATGACCATCGACACCGACCGGTTGGCCGCCGATGAGGTGGCGAGGCGGATCGTTGCGGCCGAACGAGGAGGCACATGAACACCTGGGAGC
>JBAVKY010000517.1:0-9084 GCA_049688555.1 Propionicimonas sp. | reverse complement strand
CGGCGTGATCGGCCCCGGCGAGACGCTGATCTTCGTGTGTGACCTGGTCGGCGTCCGCTGACCAACGGCGCAGCTCACCAACTGCCGCCGCCGCCACCACCACCACCGCCACCGGAGAAGCCCCCGCCACCGCCGCCGAATGCCGAGCCACTGCTACCGAATCCGGAATCGGAGAAGCTCGGCGGTGGTGGCCCGGCCGCGGTGGCGACTGAGTGCTGCATCGACTGCAACTGCCACGACATCGCGTGGAGGTTCCACGAGGTGCCGTAGTACCAGTCGGGCGGCGCGTCGGTGAGCCGTCCCATCGCCACCAACTGCTCGCACACCCGCGTCCAGCGATCGGTGAGGTCGAACAGAATCGCCCAAGGGAGGTACTTGGAGAAAATGTCCTCGCCCTCTTCGAACTGCAGCTGATCTGCTTCCGCGGTGGCCAGGTAGGTCCGGAAGCCCTCCACCTGATCCGTCAGTGCCCGGCCGCGACCCGTCCGCCTGATCCGGGCCAACTTGGATGCCGCATACAGACCGGTCAGGATGACGGCCAACGCCAGCGGCCACAGGTACATCACGGCAGCACCCAGCACGGTCACCGCCAGGAATCCCACGGCCACCGCGCCCACCGTCAGCATGGCGGTGCGCGGGGAGGCTGTCGCCGCTGGGAGGAACCAGTGCTCACGACCCGCCGTCTTCTTCGCCTGCGACTGGACGGAGGTGTGGGCGCTGGTCAAGGTGCCCGGCTCGTTGAGCGCCACTACGCCAGAGGAGTCGAACAGGTGCGCGAGCAACTTCTGGCTCGGCCCGTCCTTTGCGCGACTGGCATCGATCAGGGTCGCCTCGGGGGGTTCCTCACTGCGCAGCCGGATCGCACCGTTCACCGCCAACCCGACCAGCGTGGCCGTCGTGTGGCGAACGTCGCCCGCGCCGTCCAGCAACAACCCGGCCTCCGCGAGCGACAGCCGGGGCGGGCTGAACGCTACCGGGATCTCCAGATCCTGCGGATCGCGCCCTTCCCTGCCCTGCGTGCCCTTCGCTGGCAACACCCCCGGCGGCAGGTCGAGGAACCGCAGATCACCGGTACGCCGTCGGATCATCCACCACCCGCCCAGCGCGACCAAGGCACCGGCCACGCTGGACGTACCCAGCAGCGCGTTGCCCAATCGTTGCTGGGCAGTCTCGGCGTTCTCGGCGAAGATTGGCGTGTTGGGCGAGACCAGCCCTGAAAGGACCTTGACCGACACCGTCATGAGTTGTCCGGCGGGGATCGAGCCGGCGAAGCTTGCGCGCTGGTCAGCGTCAGTGACGGCCTTCGCGCAGCTTCCGGAAGCGCCGGGGGTGGCGATCGAGCAGAAGACCTCTTGCGCGCCACCTGGGACGGCGATCACGGCTGTCAGCTTCGTGATCGCGGGCATCGAAGAACCGGTGAGATCCCAGTACAGCTCGTCGTAGCTGTCCGAATGGCGCATGAGACCGGCGATCCGATAGCTCAGTCGATAGGTGGCCGTCTCGGTCGACACCACACGGTCCGCCTCGCCGACACGGATCCGGACGTACGTCTCACGCCCCGAGCCTTGGTGGCTGATGTCCAGGCTCCCCGAGGCACCGGGGGTCAGGCTGTCGGCACTGATGGAGTCGACGTTGTACAACATGTCCTGACCCGTGTCCGGATCGGGCTCGCGAGTGATCAACGTCCGCTCCAGCCCGTGCCGACCGGAAGCGGGCCCGAATCGCAGGGTGATCGTTTCGACCACATTGACGGTGCCATCCGTGTTCAGGGTGGCCTGCAGGTCGAACGAGTCGAACACATCCGCGTCGGCGGCCTGCGCGGTCGGGGCCATGGCCAGCAGGCTGAACAGACTGAGCAGCAAGGCGCCGAGGACGGTCACCCAGGCTCTGGGGTGCGAACGATCGGTCTTGTCCATCGTGCCCTCCAGCATCAGTTGAACGCGGAAGCGTCCATGCCCTTCGAGGATAGTTGCAGGCACATCAGCTGCGGTCCGACCTCGGACCATGAATCGGTCGGCGCGACGAAAGACGAAGCTGGTGACCTTCTCAGGAGTGCCGGTTGCGGTTGGCCAACTCGCGGGCCGTGTCGCGGTTGGCGTCGCGTTCGGCGATGGTCTGGCGCTTGTCCCAGTCCTTCTTGCCAGTGGCTACCGCGAGCTCGACCTTGGCGTAGCCGTCGGAGAAGTAGACCGCCAACGGGACGATGGTCTTGCCAGAGTTCGCCGTCTCGCGGTCGAGCTTGGCAATTTCCTTGCGATGGAGCAGCAGCTTGCGGTTGCGTCGAGTCGCGTGGTTCGTCCAGGTTCCGAACGCGTACTCGGGAATGTGCATGTTGCGCAGCCAGACCTCGCCGTCGTCCACGGTCGCGAAGGCGTCGGCCAGCGAGGCCCTGCCCAGGCGCAGCGACTTGACCTCGGTACCGGTCAGCACCATCCCAGCTTCGAAGCGGTCGTGCAGATGGTAGTCGTGGCGGGCTTTGCGATTCTGGGCGACCATGATCCGCCCCGTCGGTCGCGGCATGGTTCCCTCCAATCCGCCGCACGAGCGGCTCCGCCACCTTATCAAGTGGCCCAGAGGCAGGCCTCAGAGGTACTTCATGGGGTTGACGCGCACCCCGTCGCGGTAGATCTGCAGGTGCAGGTGGCAGCCGGTCGACAGTCCGGTGGTGCCCACATACCCGACCACCTGGCCTTGTTTCACCGTTTGGCCCGACCGCACCACGATCTTCGACTGGTGGGCGTACCCGCTGGAAACGTAGGCGTCGTTGATCCGGCCATAGCTGATGATGGTGTAGTTGCCGAAACCACCGGACTGCCAGCCCGCCACGGTCACCCTGCCGTCGGCCATGGCGTACAGCGGTGCTCCGCAGGCGGCCCCGAAGTCCTGGCCCCAATGCATCCGCCAGTACTGCAGGATCGGATGAAAACGCAGGCCGAACGGGGATCCAGGTGAGGCCTTCACCGGGTAGACGAACCCCCGGGAGTTCGACTGACCCGAGTTCGATTCAGCTGAGTTCGACTGACCCGATTCGGCCTGCTTATCCCTCGCGATCTGGGCCTTGATCTTCGCGGTGATCGCGGCTTCCTGGCGCTGCAGCTCGTCGTAGGCGGCCTGGTCTGCTTCGAGCTCGCCCTGGGCTTCGTCCAACGCGGCCTGGTTCGCGGCCACCAGCTTGGCCACTGCTGTCCTCCGGGAAGTCGCCTCGGCGGCGAGCTGAGCGATCTCCGCCACCACGTCGGCGCTTAGTCGCTTCTGCTCGGCCACCCTCGCCGCGGCGGCGGATTGGGTGCGTTGGGCCTGCTCGAACGCCGCCTGCAAGGTGATGAGGCGGGTCATCTCCGCTGAGCTGGCATCGAAAATGGTGTCCGTCCACTGCAGTCGGGAGGCGAGCTGCGTGGGGGTTTCGGCGTCGAAGATGACCCCCCACGAGTCCACGTCCGTTTGCTGCTGGTAGGCCGTTCGAACCGCCCCGGCGATGACCCCCTGCTGCTGAGTCACCGCCGCCTGGGCACGCTCGGCTGCCGCCGTCGCCAACGCCAGGGCGGCCTTGGCCTCAGCCAAGGTGTGGGCAAGCTTGGTGTCGCGAGCCTTGGCGGCGGCCAGTTTCTGTTCGGTGAGGGCCAGTTCCTCCTTTGCCCGAGTGAGCGACTGCTCCGAATCCGTCAGGTCCGACTGGGCATCGCTCACCTGATCCCGGGATTCCGCGACGTCCTGCTTGGTCTGGGCGATGGCGTCTCGGACCTTATCCCGCTCATCGTCCAGGTCATCGGCACGCGCTGCGGGCATGGCTGTCAGCAGCAGCCCCCCGATGAGGGTTGCGGCCACCACCCAGCGTCGCCAGCCGGCTCTTGGACGCGGACCGTGGTCCTGGCCCGTGGTGCAGGTGGGGGAAGTCACCTTCAGCACGTGTATGCCCCGTTCTAGTTCTCAGACTCGAAGGAACCTTCGGGTCGCGATCAGTGTGGGAATGATGGATAGCACGCTGCCCAGAAGGGCAAGCCCTCCCATGGCCAGCAGCACATCCGGCCAGCCGATCCAGTTGACGGTCGGAAGTTGTGCCCGCGCCTGATCATGGATCAGGAACTGCTGGACGGCGGCGAGCGACGCGCAGGCGAGGGCAGACCCGACCAGTGCGGTGACCAGGGATTCCAACAGGAACGGCATCATGATGTACCAGTTGGACGCGCCCACCAGGCGCATGATTCCGATCTCGCGGCGCCTCGAGAAGGCTGCCATCCGGATGGTGTTCCCGATTTGTAGCGCGGCGGCCAGCAGGAGCAGCGCACTAGTGCCGACCGCAGCCCAACGGGCCATGTTGAGCCAGGCGAAGACCCGGTCAAGGACGGTATGCAGGTCACGCACGGCCTGCACGCCGGGCAGCCCGGAAACCTCGGAAACGACGCCCTGATACTCCTGTGGATTCTTCAGCTTCACGCGATAGGAATCCTGCATCATGTCCTGCGTCATGGTCTCTAGGATCGGATTGTTCGCGTAGACCTTCGTGAACTCCTCGTAGGCCTGGGCCTTGCTCTCGTAGTAGACCTCGGCAACTTCGGGATTCGACTCCAGCGTTGCCTCGATGGTGTCCTTCTGCGCCTGCGTCGCATCTGCGCCAGTGTCGCAGTTGGCTCCGCCAGAGGCCTTCACGCACATGAAGACCCCTATTTCGATCTTGCCGTACCAGTCGTCCTTGGCCCGGTCGACCTGCATCGTGACGAGCAGACCGAACCCGAACAGTGTGAGCGACACCCACATCGTGACGATGACGGCGATCACCATGGAGCCGTTGCGCTTCAGGCCGGACCAGGTTTCCCGCAGCGTGTGACGCATCAGGCGGCCATTCCCCTGCGGCGTCGATCACTGATAGCCATAGACACCCTTGCTCTGGTCTCGGACCACGTCGCCGTCCACCAGTTCGATGACCCGCTTGCGCATCTGGTCGACGATGGTGGCGTCGTGGGTGGCCATGATCACGGTGGTGTCGGCCTTGTTGATCCGATCGAGCAACTTCATGATGCCGATGCTGGTGGCGGGATCGAGATTCCCCGTGGGTTCGTCCGCGATCAGGATGGTCGGACGGTTGACGAACGCCCGTGCGATCGCCACGCGCTGCTGCTCACCACCAGAGAGCTCCTCAGGGAGCCGTTCGCCCTTGCCCTCAAGCCCTACTAGTTCGAGTGTCTCGGGCACCACCGTTCGGATCAGCGACTGGGGCTTGCCGATCACCTGCATCGCAAAGCTCACATTCTCGGTCACCGTCTTGCCCGGCAGCAGTCGGAAGTCCTGGAACACGGTTCCGATCTGGCGACGCAGTGCGGGCACCTTCCAGCTGTGCAGCCGCGTGAGGTCCTTGCCTGCCACGTACAGGTGGCCAGACGTGGGCAGGTATTCGCGCAGGATCAGCCGCAGAAAGGTCGACTTGCCAGAGCCCGAGGCGCCTACCAGGAAGGTGAATTCCCCCTTGGCGATCTCGACGTTGACGTTGCGCAAAGCGGCGCGCGTTTGGCCGTCGTAGGTCTTGGAGACGTCTTCGAATCTGATCACTGTGTTCCGACGGCCGGGCTCGACGATGGGGAAGTTTCCTGAGAAACACTCAGGCCGACCTCAACGGAGTCTATGCGCTGCGCAGAAGAGCCGCCAACCGCCACGCTGGGCAGGGATCACCGCTCGCCCTGCTGCCGGCGCCACCGGACTCCTGCGTCGATGAACCCATCGATGTCCCCGTCGAAGACGGCATCGGGGTTGCCGACCTCGAAATCGGTGCGCAAATCCTTCACCATCTGGTAAGGGTGTAGTACGTAGGACCGCATCTGAGAGCCCCATGAGTTGCCAGCGTCGCCCTTCAGTCCGCGCATCTCGGCCTCCTTCTCGGCGCGGGCACGCTCCAGCAGCCGAGACTGCAGCACGCGGAGCGCGGCGGCCTTGTTCTGAAGCTGAGACTTCTCGTTCTGACAGGAGACCACCAGTCCGGTCGGAAGGTGAGTGATCCGGACGGCGGAGTCGGTGGTGTTCACGCTCTGCCCTCCAGGGCCCGAGGAACGGAAGACATCCACGCGGATGTCGGCCTCGGGGACGTCGATGTGGTCCGTGTCTTCCGTCACCGGGAGGACGTCGACACCGGCGAACGACGTCTGTCGCCTGCCCTGGTTGTCGAACGGCGAGATCCGCACCAGGCGGTGCGTCCCCTGCTCGACCGACAACATGCCGTAGGCGAAGGGTTCACGGACGGTGAAGGTCGCCGACTTGATGCCGGCCTCTTCGGCAAACGACGTGTCGTAAACCTCGGTCGCATACCCGTGGCGTTCAGCCCAACGCAGGTACATCCGCAGCAGCATGGCGGCGAAATCCGCAGCGTCCACTCCCCCGGCCTCGGAACGGACGGTGACCAGCGCGTCGCGGATGTCGTACTCCCCCGACAGCAGCGTCCGCACCTCGAGGGCGTCGATATCGGTGCCCACATTCTTGAGGTCACGCTGTGCCTCGGCGAGGGTGCCCGCGTCGTGCTCTTCTTCGGCGAGTTGGATCAAGACCCCAAGATCGTCCACCCGTCCGCGCAGGGCGGTGAGGCGGTCCACCTCCGCCTGCAACCGGGACAACTTCGAAGTGACTCGCTGGGCATTCTCCTGGTCATCCCAGAGGTCGGGCGCCGACACCTGTTCTTGCAGGTCGGCGATTTCGACCCGCTTCGCAGCTGGGTCGAGCACCGTCTCGATGGAAAGCAGAGTGCGATCAAGGGCGGCCAGATCAGCGAGAAGGTCAGCAGCGGTCACAAGGACTCACTCTACCGCCACGGCCTCTGATCGCCCGGATCGCGGGGCCACCGGGCTGCCTCTGCATCAGCGCCGTGCTGCCCCATTTCTCCCCTGCGGCGGCGCACGGACCACACCGCGGTGGGAGACTGAAGGCGAGGGGCAGCTGCATGGCGAGTTCAGCCCCAACCAGGGTGTCGAACATCCAGCGCCTCGTTCCTTGGGAGGTGCGTGATGTTCGAGGCAGGAATTCGGAGTGCAGGCGCTGCTTCGGGAGCCCCGCGGGGCTGGTCCGGTGGCTTGACAGGGAGGTCGACGTCGCGCTCGCCACGGCGGCCCGGGTCGACGCTGGCGACAGTCCTCGTGGTACTGCTAACCCTCACGGCGTGCGGCGGCACTCCGGCGTCGACAGTGGTCGGGAGCGCGGCACCTTCAGGTACCGAGAACTCAAGTGCCGCTGCTTCAAGTACCGCGCCGACCGCCCCGGAGCCCACTGCGAGCGAGGTGGCGCTGCTCTACATGGACGCCCTCCGCGGCGACGTCACGGGCCTGAAGGCCTACAACCCCAACACCTCCGCCACGGGGAGGTCTTTCGACGGGATCAACCGGGCCACTCTCAAGACCTTGGGCGTCACTCTCAACGACGAGCAGAACCAGCAGGTCGCCGAAGCCACCAACACGGGACTCTCCACTGTGGAAACCACGGTCGTGAAGGAGAGGGTCAACGACAGCTTGGCCACGGTGACCCTCGCGATCAGAGGCATCGACCTGGTCAAGTCCTACCAACAACACGTCGGTGCGATCGACAAGACCAAGCTCACCGAGGCCAACAAGGCCGCGACCTATGCCAAGGCGCTCGCCGCCTCCTGGGCCGAAGCGCCGCTGGTCGCGAAGGCGAGTAACGTCGACTTGATCCTGAACTACCCCCCTGGTGTCACAGCAGGCGGCAAGTGGGTTCCCGACGCCGCGAGCGGCAAGGCCGTCGTGAATGCGTTCGTCAAGACGTCGTGACAGCCCGGGCTGGACGAGGTCAGCGGAAGCCGGTTGAGCACGACTCGCGGGCATTTGGGTTCAACCGAGCCGTGGTAGTTGCGTGCCGTCCACCGGCTGCAGGCTTTGGAACGCGGCAGCGGTTGTGGAGCTGATTGATGGTGACGCCCTGATTGGGAAATCGTAGGCACCGATATTCCAGGACGAGGGGCCCGCGAAGGTGCAATGATTCGGCCACCAAGCTGGCTGCCGGAACGCGAGGCCGCGGCGCCGGCCGGCCCTGACGACCACCGAGGAGAACACGTGCGAAAAGCGATCGCGATGGCCATTCTGCTCGCTCTGGGCGGCCTCCTCTTCGCCGCGTGCGGCGGCGGCAACACGGACAAGCTGACCGCCACGACCTGGTACCTGGTCTCGGGCGGTGAGAAGAACCCATCGTGGCAGTGGACGGTGCCGCCGGACACTCAGGCCCGATACACCATCCGGTTCGAGAACGAAGGCAAGTTCACGTCTCAAGCCGACTGCAACCAGCTGGCCGGATCCTGGCAGGCCCGCGGAACGGACCAAGTCACCATCACGCCCGGGCCGATGACGATGGCCTTCTGCGGCGCGATGTCGTTCGACGTTCTGTATGCCGGCCTGCTGAGCCAGGTTCGAAGCTGGAACGTCGCCTCGACCGGGATGAGCCTGATCCTCGCGGACGGCGGACGGCTCGACTACACCTCGGTCGCGCCCCCTAGCCCATCACCCAGCGCCGACCCGACACCTGAACCCACTGTGACGTCCACGCCGACCCCCGCGCCCACGGCGCCGGCGGCCACGGCCACGGTGACGGCCACGGCCACGGCCACGGCCACGGTGATGGTGACACCAACACCGACACCCACCGCCTCCACGGCCAGGCCGACCCCTCCGCCCACGCCGAAGCCGAAGCCCACCCCCACACCCACGCCGACCCCGACACCCGGCCCGGGCCTCACCAGCCGCGCCTGGCAGCTCACGGCCTTCACCCTCCACGTGCCGCCGTTTGAGGGGGCCGTGCCACAGGATCAGCAGGCTAAGTACACGATCGAGTTCCATGCGGACGGCTCATTCACCGCCCAGGCCGACTGCAACACCGTCAACGGGACCTACTCGCCCTCCAACCCGTCCGGGTCCAGTGGCAGCCTGAGCCTGGTCCCGGGCCCCGCGACAATCATGGCCTGCGGCGAAGGCTCCTATGGCGACCTGTACCTCACCGGGATCGCCAACACCGCCAGCTTCGCCGTCAAGGGCCAAAGCATGACGCTCACGCTCGTGGACGCCGGGACTCTCGAGTACCGGTAGGCAAGTTCCCTCCAGCTCC
>JBAVKY010000516.1:0-4262 GCA_049688555.1 Propionicimonas sp. | reverse complement strand
CCCCCCAGGCCTCCAGACCCAACAGCCGACAGATCGCCAGGGCACGGGGCAGGTGGTAGCGCTGGCTGACCACGAGCGCCTTGTCGACGCCGAAACTCGAGCGGGCCCGCTCGCAGGAGGCGTATGTGTCGAGGCCAAGGGGATCGGTCACCAGCAGCTGCTCTGGCACCCCGCGCTGGCTCAGGTAGCTCCGCATCCCGGCCGGCTCGTCGTAGAACCGGCTCTGGCCGTCCCCGGACAGGATGATCCGCTCGACCCCGCCCCTCAGATACAAGGCGTGGGCGACGTCGAGACGTGCTTGCAGGAAGCGGGACGGCCGGCCGTCGGCCAGTACCTCGGCACCAAGCACCAGCAGGGTCGGGAGGTGTGGCGCCGACTCCACCGTGGCGATCCGCCGCCGGGTGGCGGCATGGATCACCAGCGCCAGGCCCAGCGGGGCCGCCGCAGCCGATCCGGCCAACGCGATGGCGGCGACCGCACGATTCATCGCCATCCCGTCAGACTAGGCCACGGGCGGCGCCCCGTCCCGAGAACGACTGGCAGCACCCCAGGCCTGCACAGCCGAGTCTCCCAGCCTCGCCTACCCAACTGACACGGCCATGGGCCGACCCGTCCAACCCAACTCGCCCGGCTCCAGGTGGCCTTTCGCACGGGACCGGGCGACCGCGGCTCGTCACCCGGCGCCCCGCGCTATGGTGTTGCGATGACCCAGGAAATGACTCCCGTGACCAAGCGCCGCCCGACCATTGGCGTCATTCTCGCTGGCGGCACTGGGTCAAGAGTGGGCCTGTCCATCCCGAAGCAGTTGCTCAAGGTGGCCGGCAAACCCGTGATGGAACACACCCTGGCCATCTTCCAGGAAGCAGAGGTGATCGATGAGATCTTCATCCTGATGCACCCCGACCACATCGACGTCGCCCGGCAGATCGCCACCCGTTACCCCAAGGTGACCCGCGTTCTCGCCGGCGGGGCAACCCGGAACGAGTCGACCAGGGCGGCCCTCAACGCGCTCGCGGACGCCGACCCAGCTACCCGGGTGGTTTTCCATGATGCGGTCCGACCGCTCCTGGAGATCCGGATCATCAACGACTGCGTCGCCGCCCTCGACACCTATGACGCGGTGGACGTGGCGATCCCGTCGGCCGACACCATCATCGAGGTCACCGACACCACCGAAATCGCCGCGATCCCCGACCGGAGCCGGGTGCGCCGCGGGCAGACCCCGCAGGCGTTCCGGCTCAGCGTCATCCAGGAGGTGTACCGCCGCGCTTGGCTGGATCCGCAATTCGTGCCCACCGACGACTGCTCGGTCGCGCACAAGTACCTCCCCGAAGTACCGATCACCGTGGTGGCCGGCTCCGACCAGAACATGAAGATCACCGAACCGATCGACGTCTTCATCGCCGACAAGCTCTTCCAGATCGGTTCGTCGGCTGCCCCGCCAGCCACCGACCCCGCCGAGTACGCCCGGCAACTCGCTGGCAAGGTGCTGGTGGTGCTGGGCGGCAGCTACGGTATCGGCGGCGACATCGTCGACCTGGCCCGCGGCTTCGGGGCCCAGGTGCACAGCTTCAGCCGTTCTCAGACCGGAACCCACGTCGAGGTCGTGGAAGAGGTTGAACAGGCCCTGGAGTCAGCCTACGAGAAGTCTGGACGGATCGACTACATCGTGGTCACCGCAGGTGTTCTCAACCGTGGCCGCTTGGCGGACGTCCCCATGGACGACATCCTCGCCGGCATTCGGGTCAACTACATCGCTCCAGTGGTCGCCGCCCGGTGCGGGCTGAAGTACCTGCGTGAAACCAAGGGACACCTGGTGTTCTTCACCTCCAGCTCCTATACGCGAGGCAGAGCCGACTATTCGATCTACTCCTCGTCAAAGGCGGCGGTCGTCAACTTGACCCAGGCACTGTCCGACGAATGGTCTGGGGAGGGCGTCCACGTCAATGTGATCAATCCGGAGCGGACCTCGACACCCATGCGGACCAAGGCTTTCGGCAGCGAGCCAAGCGGCTCTCTGCTTTCATCGCAGGCCGTGGCGTTGACCACTGTCGATGTGCTGCTGTCGAGCTTGACGGGTCATGTCATCGACGTCCGCCAGATCGAACCGGGCAAAGGCGGGATGTCGCGCAGCGAACTCGAAGCCTCCCGTATCGCGCGGGCGCTCGCCGAGGCCGGCGCAAACGACGACCTATCGGACGAGCCGTAAGCGGTGCGTCCGACGCGCGGGTGCCTGGGCGCGCGGGTGTCTGGGCGCTGACTTGGCGCTGAAGACGACGAGGCCCTGGTCGATCCGCATCCGCCGCGCAGGCGCAGCGACTTCTCGCTCATCAAAGTACGGGTGCCGGACCCTCGATCGCATCCCGCGATGCCTCGACGAAGATGTCTGAGTACCCCTGCGCCGGCCATTCGCCCAGATAGTAGTCGCGAACCTCATCGCGAACACCCGCCAGCGGGTCCCCCCCGAGCATCTCCGCCAGGACCGTCCCTGGATCGGCGCGATGGTGGAGGATGTAGGCCGCCCTCACGACCGGGTACTCCCTGGCCAGGTCACCCTCTGCGACCCCCATGTCAGTCATGGCGAATGGCTTGCGAGAATAGAGGTAATCGGAGGCCACGCTCGAGACGTCGGTCACCATGGCGTCGGAGGCATTCATGCACTCGAAGATGCTCAGGCCAGAAGCGTCCGCGCTCGTCAGATGGCCGCCGTGGGCGTCGGCTGTCAGGAGCGTGTCGATCCGACTGATCAACACCCTCGACTCCGCGTCCCGGCTCGAGTAAGGGTGCGGCCGGAACACCACCCTGAGCCCGCGTTCCAGCAGCGCCTGGACGATCCCCGCGCCGATGCGAAGTGAACCAAACCCCATGTCGGCCAGCCCACCCCGCCAGGTGGGCGCGTAGAGCACCGTTCGACGCTCAGGGGATGGGTCCCCCTCGGAACGGACGTGCACTTGTTCCAGCTGGGGCCGGCCGACTTTGACGAACTTCTCGGGCGGAATCAACACCCCGTGGGCTGCGAAACGGTCGGCCCCTGCCTGTCCTGCGACGAAGATGAGGTCGAACATGGCGGTGGTCGGGCTGTAGCTCGCCGGCTTGTCGCTATCACCGTGGCCAAGATGGACGTGGCGCATGCCGCGGAACCGCACGCAGTTGGCGTTCTTGGCCTCGTTGTTCACGTAGAAGACAGCACCAACGGTGCTGACCATGACTCTCTCCATTGCCTCCACAGACCGCACAAACACCACGGGCGAGTTGGTGAGGGTCACCGCCGTCTCAAGGAATTCTTCCTCGCGGATCAGGAGGGCGTATCGCTCGCCCGTGCGCTCCAAGTAGGGCAGCCACATTCGGATCTGATAAGCCCCTAGCGGGGTGCCACTGAAATAGACCATGAAGCGTGGTGCATACTCGGTGAGAGCGGCCTGGACCGCCTTGGGCAGTTCGCCTCGACGCCAACGCACGAGCTCGACCGCAGCCCAGATCGACGCCAGTCCGAGGATGACGATGGCGATGATTGTCGACACGGCGCCGGGCAATAGCCCAGCCGCCGTGAGCGCCATCACGCCGAGGACGACGCACGAAGCGTCGAAAACCGGATCTTCGGCCCGAACTCCCGCACGACTTGAGATGCCTGGGAGCTGCCGGGGTACGAGTTCTGGTCCGGCGACTGACCGGAGCATCGACTCCACCATCAGCGCTGTCCCCACGGCCACCGCGGCGACAGCCACCCACGGGTCGTCGGCCATGACCGCCAGGCTGCCGAGCGCCGCGGCCCGGGGCCCTAGGTGCGGGTCACCTCTTCGGCGCCTGCGCTGCCACCAGACTGCGACCAGAACCGCCAGAGCCGTCGCGGCCCCGCTAACCGTGTGTCCCAGGCTGGCCAAGGCGATCATGGCGAGTGTTCCTGACCAGACCACCGCAAGCGGGCCCAGTCGCCTGAGAACCTTCCGATAACGAATGAGGAAGCTACGCATGGCGGGAGGCATGCCTCCTCGCGGCGGTTCGCAGCGAGCACCCATGCGTTTCGCCTCTGACGACACCGTCCTTCGCGGCGGAACAACGACCGGAGCGCCAGCGCGGCACGTCTACCTCCCCTTCGGACGCACAGCAGCCTACTCGGAGGCCTAGCCGCCAGGCGCGGCTGGTACAGCGTGACCAACCGGATGCCGCCGAAGCGTGACACCGCATGCGCTTCTGGCAGACTCAGTTCGTGGCCAGGAAGAACCACCGCGGGACCCCTGACCCCTCGACCGCAGGCGCTCGCT
>JBAVKY010000515.1:0-2569 GCA_049688555.1 Propionicimonas sp. | reverse complement strand
GTGGTGCCCCTCTAGCCGAGGAGCACCACCACAGTCAGCCTTGGGTTCAGCGGTTCTTGCGCTCGTCGATGACGATGGCCGCCACGATGATGACGCCCTTGACGACCTGCTGCAGGAAGGGTGAGACGTTCATCAGGTCGAGGCCGTTGTTGATGATGCCGATGATCAGGGCACCGACGATGGTGCCCCAGATGGTGCCCAGGCCACCGTTGAAGCTGGTGCCACCGATGACTGCCGCCGTGATGACGTCCAACTCGATGCCGATCCCCAGCTGCGGGTTACCGGATCCGATGCGGGCCGCCAGGATGATGCCAGCGAGACCGGCGAGCATGCCGATCATCGTGAAGATGCCCAACATGATGCGTGAGATGTTGATGCCGGAGACCCGGGCGGCCTGCTCGTTGCCACCGTAGGCGAAGACGTGACGACCGAATCGGGTTCTGGTGAGCATCAGGTGGCCTGCAACGGCCACGACGGCGAGGATGATGATCGGAACGGGGAGTCCCAGGATGTCGCCCTGGCCGATCCAGTTGAACGCAGGATTCAACTTCGACAGCGGGCGTCCACCGGTGTAGATCAGCGCCAGGCCGCGGGCGGCCGTCATCATGCCCAGGGTCGCGATGAAGGGTGCGATCTTGAACCCGGCGATCAGCGAGCCGTTGATCAGACCCAAGGCGGCGCCGACGGCCAGACCCGCCACGACACCCGCGATCGGCGGCAGCGAAAGGTTCGGGTAGAGGGAGTTGGAGGCGCCCGGCATCTGCACCAGGCTGGCCGACACGACGGCCGACAAGCCAAGGATCGATCCGACCGACAGGTCGATGCCCTTGGCGATGATCACGAAGGTCATGCCGACGGCGATGATGCCGATGGCCGAGACCTGGCGAATCACGTTCACCAGGTTCTGCGGCTGCAGGAAGTTTCCTCCGGTCAGCAGGGCGAGCGCCACGATGAACAGCAACAGGATGCCGATGATGGCGTATTTCTTGACGAAGGCCCCGAGGTCAAACCCCGAAGTCCGGGTTTCAGCTTGCGTCGCGGTGGACATTTGTTCAATTCCTCTCAGGCCGCTTCGGCGGGGCCAGTGGCGAGTTGCAAAATCACTTCTTGGGTGGCGTCGGCACGATCGACGACCCCACTGACCGAACCGTCGTGCATGACGATGACTCGATCGCTCATCCCGAGCACCTCGGGCATCTCCGAGGAGACCATGATGATTGCCTTGCCCTGCTGCGCCAGCGTGGACATGAGGCGGTGGATCTCGGACTTCGCGCCGACGTCAATCCCACGGGTGGGCTCGTCGATCATGAGAATGTCCGGCAGGGTGAGCAGCCAGCGGGAGATCAAGACCTTCTGCTGGTTGCCGCCCGACAGATTCTGGATGTGCTGGTCGAGGGACGGGGTCTTCAGTGCCAGCGCCTCTCGCTGCGCCTCGCAGTCGGCCTCGATCCGCTTCTTCTGCAAGATGCCGTTCGGGCTGTACTTGGGCAGCGCCGCCATGATCATGTTGTCTCTCACGGACAGGACACCCATGATGCCGGTCAGCTTGCGGTCTTCGGTGAGCAGGGCCATCCCCGCGTCGATGGCGTCCTTGGGTCGCGTGACCTTGACCGGCTGCCCCTTCACGGACACCTCACCGCTGTCCGCCTTGTGGATTCCGAACAGGGTCTCCAGCACTTCGGTGCGCCCGGCGCCCATCAAGCCCGCAAAGCCCAGGATCTCGCCGCGGTGCAGTTCGAAACTGACGTCCTTGACGACTGTCCCGCGATGCAGGTTCTTGACGGACAGGACGACCTCGCCGATCTCGGCCTCGAGCTTGGGGAACATGTTGGTGAGTTCACGACCCACCATGAGGGTGATCAGCTTGTCTCGATTGAGTTCGCCGGCGGGCAGCGTATTGACCAGCTTGCCGTCGCGGAAGACCGTCACGTAATCGACGATCTTGAAGACTTCGTCCATCTTGTGGGTGATGTAGATGATGGCTGTGCCGGTGGTCTGCAGCTGCCGAATCATCCGGTGCAGGTGCTCGACCTCACGCTCGGTGATCGCCGACGTCGGCTCGTCCATGATGATGAGCTTCGCGTCGAAACTGATCGCCTTGGCGATCTCCACCATCTGCGTCTGCGCGACGCTCAGACCCCTCATCAACGCCTTGGGATTGATGTTGATTTCCCAGCGCTCGAAAAGTTCGGCGGTGTCGGCGTTCATCTTGCGGTAGTTGACCAGCCTGGTGGCACCGATCGGTTCACGTCCGAGGTAGATGTTCTCCGCCACGGTCATGTTCGGTACCGGGGAAAGTTCCTGGTGGATCATCGAGATCCCCATGCCCAACCCCGTCTTGGTGTCTGGGATCGTGACATCGTGGCCGTCGAAGAAGATCGTGCCGCCGTCCGGCTGATACATCCCGATCAGCACCTTCATCAGGGTGGACTTTCCGGCCCCGTTCTCACCCATGAGCGCGTGGACCGTGCCGGGCCGAACGTCAAGGTCGACGCCGTCGAGAGCGCGGACACCCGGGAAGAACTTCGAGATACCCTTCATCTTCAATAGGAACTCGTCCGTCATCGTG
>JBAVKY010000514.1:0-8759 GCA_049688555.1 Propionicimonas sp. | reverse complement strand
CCCCCCATCAGCGCGCGCAGCCTCGCAAAGAAGAGGCGGTCGAACAGGACGTGTCGCACCCTCAGCCCGAGGGGAGGGTTGGCGGTCGGTTCGTCCTGTGACCGCTCGGTGAACCTGCCCCACTCCACGGCCGTCCGGCGGGCAGACGTCCAGACCGGAGCGAGCCGCTTCTTCGCTGCGGCGACGCCCGCCGCGGCCTGGATCTTCTGGAGTACGCGGGGAACCACGACAAGGAAGGTGGGGTGGAGCACACCGAGTGCCTCGACGACCTCACGTGGGTCGGCGAGGTGAGCGATACGCATACCCCTGGCGAGGCAGATCAGCTGGAGCGCCCGTGCCAGGACGTGCGACAAGGGCAGGAAGATGATGGTGTTGCCATCCTCACGGACCACTTCGGTATATGTCGCAGCGATGTTGAGCACCTGGCCCACCAGGTTGCGGTGCGTGATCGTGGCGCCCCTGGGGGCGGCTGTGGTCCCGGATGTGTAGACGATGGTTGCGACCGAATCGAGATCCGCAAGGAGCCGACGCGACTCCAGTTCCTCGTCGCTGACCCTGGTGCCGTCGCAGATCAGGGCGGCCAGGTCAGTTCCCGGGTTGCGGTCCATCGTCCAGACTCCGAGCGGGGTCGTCCCCGCTCGTTCGAACCCCGCGGCCAGGATGGCTGCGTCCGTGACAGTCCCGCCCACGGCGAGCCGGACGCTGGCGTCGGCCAGGATCGCTGCCACCTGGGGGAGCGCTGACGTCTCGTACACCGGCACGACCACCGCCCCGGCGAACCAGGCCGCCAAGTCCGCCACTGCCCATTCGTACCTGGTCGTCGCCATCAGGGCCAGGGATTCGCCGGGCTTCATGCCTGCGGCCATGAAGCCCTTGGCCAACGCCCTGACCTCATCGGTGAATGAGCGGGTGGTGATCGGGCGCCACGCATCAGTGACTGGGGCGCCCGGGATGCGCACCTCGAAGGCGATGTGGTCGGGAGCGGCTCGGAGTCGCTCCACGAGCAATTCGGTCGCGTTGCGATAACCGTCGGGCTCGACCAGCGGAGGATTCGCGTACGCTCTCACTTGGTGTCCTTTCGCCAACCCTACGCACAGAGTATTCGCAGTGCTGAACGTCGATCCCCTGGGCGGTCGGACGCCCGTGAGGCCCGCCCGGCTTTGCCTGAAAGGACCCGGATGACCCCGGAGCATCGCAAGTCCCTCATCACCATCACCGTCACGACATTGCTGGGCGTGGTGGTCGCCATCGCCGGAAGTCAGCACGGCGCCACCGTGGGCAGTGTCCCGGTGTTCTCGCTCGCCGTGGTGGCCGCCTTCGTGATCCAGTGGCTGGTCTTCATCCCCTCGTTCAACGCGCAAACTGAGCGTTTCTTCGACCTCACCGGTGCCCTGACGTACATCTTCATCACGGTCATGGTCGTCCTGCTCACGCCGGGTGTCGACGTCCGGGGCTTGCTGCTGGGGGCCATGGTGCTCGCATGGGCGGCCAGACTCGGCACGTTCCTCTTCCGCCGCACCAGCAAGGCCGGCAAGGACGATCGCTTCGATGAAATAGTGCCCTCGTTCCTCCGCTTCCTCGGGGTCTGGACGGTCCAGGGTCTCTGGGTGACCATCACCGCTGCGGCCGCGTGGGTCGCCATCACAGGTGCGAACCGCGTGCCGTTCGACTGGTTCGGCATCGTGGGTTTCGCCGTCTGGGCAATCGGCTTCGCCATCGAGATCGTCGCCGACCGGCAGAAGAGTCGCTTCAATGCCGACCCTGTCAACAAGGGCAGGTTCATTTCCGCCGGGCTCTGGTCGAAGTCCCGCCATCCCAACTACTTCGGCGAGATCCTGTTGTGGATCGGTGTCGCCGTCGTTGCGCTTCCGGTGCTGCAGGGGTGGCAATGGGTGGCGCTGATCTCCCCAGTGTTCGTCACGCTGCTGCTGACGAAAGTCAGCGGGGTGCCTTTGCTGGAGGCCAAAGCTGAACGTAAGTGGGGAGGCCAGCCCGACTACGAGGCCTACAAGCAGAACACCCCGGTGCTCGTCCCGCGTCTGTGATCGCGTCGCAGTCCAGGCCCCCCAACCAGGCAGGATGAACAGAGCCGGATCGCTGGGCTAAGGTTGTGCCCGGCGTCCTGGGCGTCGTGCGGATGTAGCTCAATGGCAGAGCCCCAGCCTTCCAAGCTGGCCATGCGGGTTCGATTCCCGTCATCCGCTCCACGTGGGGGGAGTGTTCGAACCCCTCGTCCAGCCCCAGTGTGACCTGAAGTGGTGACCTCGCTAGGATGAGTCAGTTGCCTTTCACGTCCCATATCAGGAGTCCAGCCTTGCCCAGCACAGTCGAGCAGCTCAGCCCCACGCGCGTGAAGCTCACCGTCGAGATCCCGTTCGCCGACCTCAAGCCGCACCTGGACAAGGCCTATCGAGAGATCGCCAAGACGGTCACCATCCCGGGTTTCCGGAAGGGCAAGGTGCCCACCATGGTGATCGACCAGCGTTTCGGACGGGGCGTCGTGCTGCAGGAGGCGATCAACGCGGCCCTGCCGTCCGCCTACGAGGCTGCGGTCAGCGAGTCCAAGGTCATTCCGCTCGGTGAGCCCGAGGTCGAGGTCACCAAGCTCGAGGACGGTGAGCTGGTCGAGTTCACCGCCGAGGTGGATGTCCGTCCCGAGTTCACGGTGCCGGCGTTCTCCGGGCTGAGCGCAACCGTCGACGCTCTTCCCGACACGGATGCCGAAGTCGAGGAGCGCATCGAGGTCCTGCGCAAGCGTTTCGCCACCACCACCGAGGTCGATCGTGCGGCGGCCGAGGGCGACATCGTCGTGATTGATCTGGTGGGCACCCGTCAGGGTGAGCCGTTGCCTGACGCGACCGCGGAGGGCATCAGCTACCAGATCGGTTCGGGCGGCATGCTCGACGGTCTGGACGAGGCGGTCACCGGGCTGGCTACTGGCGAGGCCGCGGAGTTCAGCTCGATCCTGGTCGGCGGTCCGCTGCAGGGCGAGCCGGCAGATATCACCGTCACGGTGATCAAGGTCTCGACCCAGGAACTGCCGGAGGTCGACGACGAGTTCGCTTCCCTGGTCTCCGAGTTCGACACACTGGCGGAGATGAAGGCCGATCTCGCCGAGGGGGTGACGGGCTACGCCAAGGCCGAGCAGGCTGCCAAGGGCCGCGACAAGATCCTCGAGGCGCTGGTCGAGCAGACCGACATTCAGGTGCCGGAGCGAGTTCTGGCAGCCGAGATCCAGTCGCGCAAGGACGAGATCAACGAGCAGTTGAAGCGGATGGGTTACACCCTTGCCGATTACCTTGAGCAGGCTGGCGACGAGGCGGACAGCCCCGAGGAGTTCTGGGCCGAGATCGAGACCTCGACCGAGCGTGGGCTCAAGGCGCAGCTGATCTTGGACAAAGTCGCCGATGACGCCGAGGTCGGCGTCGACCAAGCGGACTTGAGCGAGATGCTGGTGCGCAAGGCGACCCAGAACAACTCCACTCCGGAGCAAGAAGCGCAGCACATGATGGAGCACAACCACGTGGCTTCCTGGATGCAGGAAATCCGGCGCAACAAAGCGCTGGGCGTCATCGTGGCCGACGCCACGGTCACCGACACCGCGGGCAACCCGGTCGATGTCGTGGGTCTCCCGGACGCTTCTGAGGAGGCCGAGGCCCCCGACGAGGCCTGACCGATCCGACGAACAGGGCCGCCTTCGGGCGGCCCTGTCGCAATTGCGGGACCGGCGGCGAACCTGCCGGCGTCCCGTGCTGCCATGCAGGGAGTTGTCGCTGCGAGACGGGTCGAAGCCAGGGGCTGCGCCGTCAGCGAACAGTGTGACCAAGCTCACAGAAATGTGGGTTCCAGCAGGTAGGTTCGCTCCCGTGAACGATTTCCGACCCATCACCCACGCACCGTCGATGGCCGGTGGCCTGAGCGCAGCCGGCATGACCGATTCGGTCTACCAGTCGCTGCTCGCCAATCGGATCATCTTCCTCGGCTCCGAGGTCCGCGACGAGAACGCCAACGCCATCTGCGCGCAGATGCTGCTGCTGAATGCGGAAGAGCCGAACAAGGACATCTTCCTCTACATCAACTCTCCCGGCGGTTCGGTCGACTCCGGCATGGCGATCTTCGACACCATGCAGTGGATCTCCAACGACGTCGCCACGGTCGCGATGGGGCTGGCTGCCTCCATGGGCCAGTTCCTGCTCAGCGCTGGCACGAAGGGCAAGCGGTTCGCCCTCCCGCACAGCCGCATCATGATGCACCAACCCTCGGGCGGACTTGGGGGTACGGCCTCCGATATCCGCATCCAGGCCGAGCAGTCGCTGCACATCAAGCGCACCATGTCGAACCTGATCGCCGAGCACACCGGCCAGACCGTGGCGCAGATCGAAGCCGACTCCGATCGTGACCGCTGGTTCACGGCCGAACAGGCGCTGGCCTACGGATTCATCGACCATGTCTACGAGCGGGCGGCCCAGATCAATACCGTTTCGCCGAACAAGTGAAGGGTGCCGAGATGAGCATGCCTGCCCTGCCCGGTGGTCTGGCCCCGGCCGGTCCGTCCATGGACTACTACATCCCCCAGTGGGAAGAACGCACCTCCTACGGCGTGCGGCGGGTCGACCCGTACACCAAGCTGTTCGAGGACCGCATCATCTTCCTGGGCACGCCGATCAGCGATGACATCGCCAACGCGGTCATGGCGCAGTTGCTGTGCCTGCAATCGATGGATCCCGAGCGCCAGATCAGCATGTACATCAACTCGCCGGGTGGCTCGTTCACGGCGCTGACGGCGATCTACGACACCATGCAGTACATCAAGCCGGACGTCCAGACCGTCTGCCTCGGTCAGGCCGCGTCCGCGGCTGCGGTGCTGCTCGCGGCCGGCTCGAAGGGCAAGCGGCTCGCCTTGCCGAACAGCCGCATCCTGATCCATCAGCCCGCCACTGAAGGTGGTTACGGGCAGTCCTCCGATCTGGAGATCCAGGCTCGGGAGATCCTGCGGATCCGGGCCCTCATGGAGGGCATGCTCGCCCACGACACCGGTCAGACCATCGAGAAGATCAGCAAGGACATCGAGCGGGACAAGTACCTCACCGCCGCCGAGGCTGTCGAATACGGCATTGTGGACGACATCCTGACCTCGCTCAAGGAAGTGCCGCGCTGAGCCCAGCGCGCGGCGGGTCCAGCCGGATCTGCTGCGAGTCCGGCTAGGGTGGCTGACACGAAAGGGAGGATCGGGAAGTGGCTCGAATCGGGGAGACCTCGGACCTGCTGAAGTGCTCGTTTTGTGGAAAGAGCCAGAAGCAGGTCAAGAAGCTGATCGCCGGCCCTGGCGTCTACATCTGCGACGAGTGCATCGACCTCTGCAACGAGATCATCGAGGAGGAGTTCTCCGAGACCCCGGACGTCGGCCTGCTCGACGACCTGCCCAAGCCGAGGGAGATCTGCGCCTTCCTCGACAGCTATGTCATTGGTCAAGAAGGTGCCAAGAAGGCTCTCTCGGTGGCGGTCTACAACCACTACAAGCGAGTTCAGGCCCAAGCTGCCAGTCCGGCGCGGCGGGTCGCTGACGACGAAATGGTGGAACTCGGCAAGTCCAACATCCTGCTGATCGGCCCGACCGGTTGTGGCAAGACCTATCTGGCTCAAACTCTGGCACGGATGCTGAACGTCCCGTTCGCGATGGCGGATGCCACGGCGCTCACCGAAGCCGGGTACGTCGGTGAGGATGTGGAGAACATCCTGTTGAAGCTGATCCAGGCCGCGGACTACGACGTCAAGAAGGCCGAGACCGGGATCATCTACATCGATGAGATCGACAAGGTGGCCCGCAAGAGCGAGAACCCGTCCATCACGCGCGATGTCTCAGGCGAAGGCGTCCAGCAGGCGCTGCTGAAGATCCTGGAAGGGACGACGGCCTCGGTGCCGCCGCAGGGCGGCCGCAAGCACCCGCACCAGGAGTTCATCCAGATCGACACGACCAACATCCTGTTCATCGTAGGTGGGGCCTTCTCTGGTCTTGAAGAGATCATCAACGCGCGGGTCGGCAAGCGTCCGCTGGGCTTCAATAACGACGCCGCAGTCCGCAAGCCCACCTCGATCAACCCCTTCGAAGAGGTGCGTCCCGAGGACCTGCATCGGTTTGGACTGATCCCGGAATTCATCGGTCGGCTTCCCATGATCTCAACGGTGGCCTCCCTGGACGCCGAAGCGCTGGTGCGCATCCTGGTCGAGCCGAAGAACGCGCTGATCAGGCAATTCCGCAAGCTGTTCGAACTGGACGGCGTCGAGCTCGAGTTCACCCAGGGCGCGATCGACGCGATCGCCGAGATGGCGCTCAAGCGTGGTATCGGCGCCCGGGGATTGCGCTCAATCCTCGAAGAGATCCTGCTGAACGTGATGTATCACGTGCCGAGCGACGAGCAGGTGGCTCAGGTCATCGTCGAAGCGGCGGTGGTCACCGACGGGGTCGCTCCTCGGCTGGTCTCCCGCGCGCAACTGGCCCGCTCGGAACGGCGCGAGAAGAGCGCCTGAGCTACCTGGTCCGACGGTCAGTTCCGGTTCGTCAGTTCCGGTTCGACGGTCAGCTCGGGCCGCCGCCATGGTTGTTCGACCGGCGATGGCGCCATCAAGCAGGTGTTGCGTTTCCAGGAGGGTGACGGGAGGCGGTGCCCAAGCTAGGCAGTAGCCCGGCCGCTCGGGCCAGCCCCACCGCGACGAGCCGGTCATGAACCCCAAGCTTGCGGTAGATGTTTCCCAGGTGCTTGTGCACGGTGCGCGGTGACAGGTCCAATCGCGAGGCGATCGAGGTCGCCAGCAGGCCTTTGGCGAGGAGTTCGAGAACCTGCAACTCCCGCCCGGTGATGTTGTAGTCGGCATGGCCCACCCGTTCCTTGGCGAACGCCAAAGCGGCCTGGGGCCACAGCACGGACAGCGGCCGACAGGCCCGTTCGAGAAGTTGCCGGCTGGCCTCGTCATAAGGTTCGGGGCGGCCCAGGGCGATGATGCGACCGAAGCCCTCGATCGGAGCCGCCTCATGATCGGGCCGGATCATCACGAAGACCACGTGCCCGAGCCCCGGAACCTGCTGGATGTTCACATGCTGTTGGAAGGCCGCAGCGCCCAACCGAGCCATGTGCTCGAACAGCGGTTGGACAACCTCGGTGGACGGCACGGCCGCGACCAGGTCGAAGGTGTCGGAACCGTCGACGTACACACTCAGGGCGCGATCAGCCTCGAGAGCCTTGGCGAGGTGCCCGATGACCGTGGCGTCACCTGAACCTCCCTTGTTGAGGGCGTCGATGGTGTCGGCCAGCATGTCCAGGACCATGTCGGCGGGAACGATAGCCACCGGTCATGTCCCCCTTCCTCGCTACTGGTCGTGACCATCATCCCTGTTGGACCCTCTTCCTTGCCAGTAGGGCCAGTGGCCGAGACCGGTCGACTGCTCCCGATCAAGCGACTTGTGTGCCCGAGCCCGATCATGGCGCGAATGCTCGCACGGCGTGAGCGTGGGCAGTAGGTTGTCCTTACGTTTCGTCACTTTGAAGAAGGAGCTCTCAATGCCAAGTCGAACTGTCGCGATCGCCTCCTCGGTCGGCCTTCACGCTCGTCCCGCAGCAATGTTCGTTCAGGCCGCTACGGCCACCGGGCTTCCCGTCACGATCGCGAAAGAGGGTGGCTCGCCCGTCGACGCCCGCAGCATTCTGATGGTCATGGCCCTGGGCGCCAAGAACAGTGAAGTCGTCACGCTCACCGCTGAGGGTGACGGCGCCGACGCTGCGCTCGAATCCTTGGTCGCGCTCCTGTCCCGCGACTTGGACGCGGAGTAGTCCGTTGCCAACGGCCGGTGAAAGCCGCACGTTCCACGGAATCGGCGTCAGCGCCGGAACCGCCGTAGGACCCCTGGTCGTGGTCACGCCGGCACCGAAGCCGGCGGCCGACGAGGCTCCCACGACGGATGCCGCTGCTGCCTCGGTCGTGGTTCGTGGAGTGCTGGAAGACGTTGCCTCCGGCCTCGATGCGAGGGCGGCTAATGCCAACGAGCATGCCCGTCCGATTCTCGAGGCCGGCGCCATGATGGCCCGCGACCCCGGGCTCGCCATGGGAATCGATACCCAGTTGCAGGCGGGTAAGGGTCTGACGAACGCGGTGTCGACCGCGGTCGAGGAGTACTGCGCCATGTTCGAGTCGCTGGGCGGCTACATGGCGGAGCGGGTCACCGACCTGCGGGACGTCCGCGACCGTGCGGTGGCGCGCTTGCTGGGCCAGGCGGAGCCGGGTGTTCCCACCCTGACCGTACCCAGCATCCTGGCGGCCCAGGACCTCGCCCCCGCGGAGACGGCCACACTCTCGACCGAGACCTGCCTGGGCATCATCACGGCGGCCGGCGGACCGACGAGCCACACCGCCATCCTGGCTTCGCAACTGGGGATCCCGGCTGTCGTCCAGGCAGTCGGCATTCTCTCCGTCCCGGACGGCACGATTGTCGCCATTGACGGCGGCGTCGGGGAGATCACCGTGGACCCGACCGAGGAGGAGCAGGAACTGCTCCAGGAGCGCAAGCGCCGTCGTGCCGCCGCGCTCGCTGGCGGAACGGGGAACGGCGCCACCAAGGACGGTTACCCGGTCGCGTTGCTGGCCAACATCGGCACCGCGGCGGACGCCCGCCAGGCGGCCGCGCAACCGGTTGAGGGAGTGGGACTGTTCCGCACCGAGTTCCTGTTCCTCGACCGCGACACGATGCCGACCGTCGAGGAGCAGAC
>JBAVKY010000513.1:0-2114 GCA_049688555.1 Propionicimonas sp. | reverse complement strand
GACGATGCCGCCCCTGGGTCCACGCTGGCGATGTCGAAGCGTGGCGCGCCTGGCTCGCCGAGCACCACGCCACGGCCAGCGGAGCCTGCTGGTCACGTGGCAGGCCCGAACCGGGCGGCCACGGCTGATCCGGATGGCCCTCGTCGTGACGTTCGGCCACAGGCCAGACGTCTACCGACCTCGCTGACCAGGCCTGCCTTCGCACCAAGGTGCCCCACATCGCCGCGTACCGTCCCGGTCAGCGGCGCTGCGTCTATCAGCCGCCTGTCGTCCGTCCCTTCCGCGGGTGGGGCTCGGCTCGGGGCTCAGGAGGCGTCGCTGAGTCGACGGACGACGTACTGGTTGAGGCTGAGGTGTTCTGCGGCGGCTTCCATGGCGAGTCGGCGGTGGAGCTGTTCACCGACGCGGAGGTTGAACTTGCCCGAGTAGGACCGCGATGACAGCGGTTCCGGCACCGGTTCGCCGGTGCCGGTCAGATCCCGGACCACTTCGGCGACGAGGTCGCGCAGCCCGCCCAGCGCTTCCTCCTGGGTGTCGGCCAGCCAGGACAGTGAGGGCAGCTCCACACAGGTGGCGACGTACTGATCGTCCTCGACCGACCAGGTGACCCGGTAGGTGTAGCGGGTGACGTCGATGATCGGTTCGCTCATGAGCCAGCCTCCTTCCTCTCGATCGCGGCCAGGACCTGGCGCACCTGGTAGGCCTTCGCCATGCCGTGGTCGTTCTGGATGTTGACCCGCGGGTCTCCGAGCCAGGGCGTCTTGAACACCAGATGCGATCCACCGCTGGTTCTCGGCGGACCGAAGTGGTACTCGCAGACCTTGGCCAGGTCGTCGAATCGGATGTTGCGCGGGTTCGCGCGCATCACGGCGACGATCTCGGCTACCGAGGGCACAGCAGAATGGTACCACTAGCGGTACTAGGAGGTAGACTTGGAGGGCCCTCGAGTCGGCATGAACGCCACCGGTAGGTGACCCACATCGCCGCTTGTCGCGCACTGCTCCCGGCTTGAACGCGACGGGGTATCGGCGCCAGGACGGCGCCCTCGGCCGGACTTCCGCGTCACGGGGAAGGTGCGTCGACTCCGGCCCCTACGGGCGGGGTCAGGCGGACTTCAGCGGGCGGATCGCCTCGAGGGCGGCGCCCAGGTTGTCCTTCTCGATCTCCAGGTCGTAGCGGGTCTGCAGGTTCAGCCAGAAGCGGTCCGTGGTGCCGAAGTACCGGGCGAGTCGAAGGGCGGTGCCCGCGGTGATGCGACGCTTGCCGTGCACGATCTCGTTGATCCGCCGTGGCGGCACCGCGATCTCGACTGCCAGCCGATGCTGGGTGACTCCCAGCGGCTCGAGGAACTCCTCCATCAGCACCTCGCCGGGGTGCACCGGGTTGATCTCGGCCATTCTCACCACCTCCTAGTGGTAGTCCACGATCTGGACATCCTGGGGACCGGCATCGGTCCAGGTGAAGCAGATCCGCCACTGCTGGTTGATGCGGATGCTGTGTTGCCCGACCCGATCGCCGCGCAACGCCTCCAAGCGATTGCCCGGCGGCACCCGCAGGTCGTTGAGCGTCTCTGCCGCATCGAGCATGGCCAGCTTGCGCAGCGCCACCCGCTCGATCCGCGGATCCAGCTCCTTGCTCCGGTGCCGTGACCACAGCCGTTCGGTGACGTCGTTGCCGAACGACCGAATCACAAGAGCCGAGCATAACGTCCCGCGTTATCCTCGGCAAGACATCCTCGCTGACGGGCGCTAGCGCGCTTGCCAGCTCTGGTCGTCACAGATGGCCGGCAGTCAGGAATCCGGCAGGGCGCCCCTTTCGCCGCGTAGCGGCCCACTACGACGCGGTGTCTCACCACGTCCATGGACGCAACTGTGGTCGGCCGTTCACCTGTCTCATCTCACCCAGCGTGACCTGAGTTGCCGGATGAGTGGCGAGTAGCAGCAGGAGGTACTGGTAGTCCGCGGAGGTGGTACCGGGGTTCCGCGGAGCTGGTACTGGCCCTGGTTGTGTCCGACTGGGCCAGCACCAGCTGTGGCGGCTACTCCCAGTGGTTCTTGTCGGCCCGGGCTTGGTCGGCTCGGAGTCTGCGCATGTCGATGCTGCCGAGGTTGATG
>JBAVKY010000512.1:0-6118 GCA_049688555.1 Propionicimonas sp. | reverse complement strand
GACGATTGTCCTTCACACCCAGCGTTTAGGGCTAGCTTAAACTCCAGCAAACCTGACAGCTGAAAAAACCCAAAACCCGAGCTATCCAATCGGGGCAACCAGCCATGCCTGCCGCCATTCCACATCTTCGCGTCAGGCATCAACCATCGCGTCCCGCACATCCAGACGAGAGGCAGGACGGGACTCACTCCCGATCCCGATGCCGACCGCGGACTTCGACGGTGCCGGGGCCTGCCGCCGCGGTAGCCCGTCCGGCTACCCAGGAGGCCACACCGTGCGAGGCCAGCGTCGCCTGGGCGACCGCCACGGATTGCTCCGGCAGCAGAACGACCATGCCGACCCCCTGGTTGAGGGTGGCTTCGATGTCCGGCTGCGAAATGGCTCCCACCCGCTGCACGAGCGAGAAGATCGGCGGAGGCGTCCACGTGGCCCGGTCGATAGCGACATGAATCCCGTCGGGAAGCACGCGCGCGAGGTTGTTGGCCAGCCCGCCGCCGGTGATGTGGCTCATCGCATGCACCTGCGTGGCCGCGATGACGTCCAGGCAGGGCTTCGCGTACACCCGGGTGGGCTGCAGCAATTCCTCACCGAGGCTGCGTCCGAGCTCGTCGACGTGTCGCTCCAGCGACCAGCCGGCCTGGTTCAGCAGCACCTGGCGAACCAGGGAGTAGCCGTTGGAGTGCAGGCCGGACGACGCCAGCGCCAGCGCCACGTCCCCGGGACGGACCCGCTCGGCACCCAGGATCTTCGCCTTCTCCACCACCCCGGTGGTGGCTCCCGCCACATCGAAATCGTCGACGCCCAGCAGCCCGGGATGCTCGGCGGTCTCCCCACCCAGCAGGGCAGCGCCTGCCTCGATGCACGCCGCCGCGATGCCGGAGACGATGGCCGCGATCCGTTCCGGGTGAACTCGTCCGCAGGCGATGTAGTCGGTGACGAACAGCGGTTCGGCGCCGCAGACGACAAGGTCGTCCACGAGCATCCCGATCAGGTCGAAGCCGATGGTGTCGTACACCCCCATCGCCCCCGCGATCGCGACCTTCGTGCCCACCCCGTCGGTCGAGGTGGCGAGCACCGGATGGTCGTAACGGGCGAGCGCCGCGGCGTCGAAGAAGCCGGCGAAGCCGCCCAGCGACCCCAGCACTTCGGGGCGTCGGGTGGCGGCGACCGAGGCCTTCATCAACTCGACGGCGCGTTCGCCGGCCTCGATGTCGACACCGGCGGCCGCGTAGGCCGAGGTCTGCTGATCAACAGCCATACTTGCCTTCCAACCCCATCTGCAGGACTCGTTCCGGCGGAATCGCCACCGGGTACACACCGTCGAAACACGCTCGGCAGAGCTTCCTGGCGGCGATCCCGGTCGAGGCGGTCAAGCCCTCGATGCTGATATAGGCCAGTGAGTCGGCCCCGAGCGAACGGCAGATCTCGTCGGTGGTGAGGCCGGGGGCGATCAGTTCGGCGCGGGTCGCGAAGTCGATACCGAAGTAGCAGGGCCACAACACGGGAGGCGAGGCGATCCGGACGTGCACCTCGGCCGCCCCGGCTTCGCGGAGCATCCGCACCAGCGCGCGCTGGGTATTGCCGCGGACGATCGAGTCGTCCACCACCACGAGCCGCTTGCCCTCGATCACGTCGCGGATCGGATTGAGCTTCAGCCGGATCCCGAGTTGCCGAATGGTCTGACTGGGCTGGATGAACGTCCGGCCGACGTAGGAGTTCTTGACCAGGCCCTGGCCGTACGGGATCCCGGAGGCCTCGGCATAGCCGATCGCCGACGGGGTTCCGGATTCGGGCGTCGGGATGACGAGGTCGGCGTCCACCGGGGCCTCCATCGCCAGGGTGCGCCCGATCTCCTTACGGACGGAGTGGACGCGGCGCCCCGAGATGAGGGTGTCTGGACGGGCGAGGTACACGTATTCGAACAGGCAGCCCTTGGGATCGGCGGGCGCGAACCGCTGGCTACGCAGGCCCTGGGCATCGATGGCGACGAGTTCGCCGGGCTCGATCTCCCGGATCAGCGAGGCCCCAATGATGTCGAGGGCTGCGGTCTCGCTGGCCACCACCCAACCGCGCTCGAGCCGTCCCAACACCAGCGGGTGGATGCCCTGCGGGTCACGCGCGGCGAACAGGGTGGTCTCGTTGCAGAAGACCAAGCAGAAGGCGCCCACCAAGCGAGGCAGGACGGTCATCGCCGCCGCCGCCATCCCGCCCTCGGAGAACACCGAGAGCAGGGCGGTCACCAGGGCGGTGTCCGAGGTGGAGTCCATGTGGTCCTTACGGGGCACCTTCGTCGCGCCGTCCCGTTCGGCCAGCCACGCTTCCAACTCTTCGGTGTTGGTCAGGTTGCCGTTGTGGGCCAGGGCGAGGCCACCGGCCGCTGCCGTGGCGCGAAAGGTGGGCTGGGCGTTGTTCCAGGTGGAGGCGCCGGTCGTCGAATAACGGCAGTGGCCCACCGCCAGGTGACCCCGCAGCGAACTGAGGGCCGGCTCGTCGAAGACCTGGGAGACCAGGC
Organism: Propionicimonas sp.; assembly: GCA_049688555.1. Classification (GTDB taxonomy): domain Bacteria; phylum Actinomycetota; class Actinomycetes; order Propionibacteriales; family Propionibacteriaceae; genus Propionicimonas. Next base: position 3,606 of record JBAVKY010000512.1, on the reverse strand, counting down.
CCATGTCCTTGAAGACCATGATCCGCTCACCATTGCTGACGGCCATCCCGGCGGACTCCTGGCCACGGTGCTGCAGCGCGTACAAGCCGAAGTAGGTGAGCTTGGCGACTTCTTCGCCCGGCGCCCAGACGCCGAAGACACCGCAAGCGTCACGAGGGGGATGATCGGCTTCCAACTGCTCCCACTCAACGTCCGCGGAGCTCGTCACAGCGCCACTCTACCGGGGCGACACAGCGACGCCGCCCACGTCCGCTGGGGCAGACGTGGGCGGCGGGAGGGGCCGTTACTTCACCAGCCGGATGCTGAACGGGTAACGGTAAACCTGGCCCTTGTTGGCCGCCAGGGCGCCAAGGACCGAGTAGACGATGCCGATGATCGGCAGCACGATGTAGCCGATGATGCCGATCAGAACGAACGTCAGCAGGAAGCTGGCGACGTAACCGATGGCCAGCGTGATCTGGAAGTTCAGGGCCTCAACCGCGTTCGCCTTCACGAACTGATCCTGCTCACCCTTGGTGAGCATGATGATCAGCGGGCCGAGGAACCCGACCAGGATGCCGAGCCAGTGGGACATCGACGCCGCCGTGGTGTCCGGGCCGCCCTGTTGAATCGCCGGAGGGTAGCCATAGCCCGGCTGGGGAGGGTAGGGCATCGGCTGGTTCGGAAAACCGGGGGCGGCATAGTTGCCCCCCGGTTCGGGAGCGGGGGCGGCCCCGGTGCCGTAGGCCTGACCTGCGGCCTGCTGGGTGTAGTCGCCACCGTACGGAGCGGACGGTGGCGGGTAGCTGGCCGCCTGCGGGGTGTAGCTCGGAGCCGCGGGGGCGGAGGGCGCTGCCGGCTCGTCGGGAAGTCGCAGCAGGTCGGCGTTGGCCTCCGTTGCCGGATCGATGGCCCGCTCAGGCAGGGCCCCGACGGCGAAATCGGTGGCTTCTGGCGCGCCTGGATCGGCATCGTCGAGCGCCAGCCTCGGGGCGAGATCCGAGGAAATGACCTCGGGAAGGCTGTCGGATTCGGGGGTCGCCAGCTCCGCGGGCGTGAACCCGTCCGGCGCCTGGTCGGGGACGGCGTGTGCCGGGCCACCAAGTGCCGGATCGTCCGGCACCTCAGGCTTGGGTGCGTCCCAACCTGTCGGATTGCTCATGGTTCCTCCTCAGTAATGACGCGGCCCATTGTGTCCTACGCAGGGAGGGTGCGACGAGAGCCCACTCCGCGAGAGCGTCGAACGTTTACGCCGTGGCAGGCCGGACGCCGAAGCGACGTCCCAGGTCAGTGACGCATGGCCAAAGGGATCGGGGCCTCCCACAACGCCCTGATCTCCGCCAACAACAGGGCGAACCGGCCGTGGATCTCCAGGTAGCCGGTGTCGGTGACCTCTCCGAGCCGGGTGACGGGGATGCCGTGTCCGGTGCACAGCTGGCGGAACTCGCCCAACACCGCGGTCGGCAGGCTGACCAGCACGCGTCCCGGGGTCTCGGAGAACAACTGCACGCAGGCGTCCCCCTCCGGCAGGTCCAGTGCGACCGAAGTGTCGTGGCGCTGGCACGACTCCACCAGTGCCTGCGCCAGGCCGCCGTCCGACAGGTCGTGGGCGGAACTGAGCAGGTGACGCTGGCTGGCGGCGACCAACACCTGGCCGAGGCGACGTTCCAGGTCGAAGTCGGGCAGGGGCGGCATGCCACCGAGATGGCCGTGCATGACGTCCGCCCACGCGCTGCCGGAGAGATCCTCACCGGTCGTGCCGAGCAGCAGGACGACGTCACCCGGCGCGACGAAACCGGAACCGATCCGGTCGGCGACGTTGTCGATCACGCCGAGCATTCCCACCACGGGGGTGGGCAGGATGTTGGCCCCACCGGTCTGGTTGTAGAAGCTCACGTTGCCACCGGTGACCGGAGTCCCCAGTGCGGTGCAGCCGTCCACGAGGCCGAGGATGGCCTCGGCGAACTGCCACATGACGTCCGGGTCCTCTGGGGAGCCGAAGTTGAGGCAGTCGGTGATCGCCACCGGTACCGCCCCGGTGCAGGCGACATTCCGGTAGGCCTCGCACAGCGCCAACTGAGCCCCCAGGTAGGGGTTCAGCAACGCGAAGCGGGCGTTGCAGTCGGTCGCCAGGGCGATCCCGAGGCCCGACTCCTCATCGAGGCGCAGCATGCCGGAATCCTCCGGCTGGGCCAGCACGGAGTTGCCGCGCACGTAGCGGTCGTACTGGTCGGTGACCCACGACTTGTCGGCCTGGTTGGGTGAGGTCACCACCTTGAGCAAGGTGGCTGCCAGATCGTCGGGCTCGGTGGCCCTGGGCAGCCCGTTGGCCGAGTTCGCGTTCACCTCGCCCATCCAGTCCGGACGGGCGAACGGACGGTGGTAGACCGGGCCGTCATGGGCGACAGTGGCGGGGTCGACGTCGACGACGTTGTCGCCATGCCAGTCGATGATCAGGCGATCACCCTCGGTCACCTCACCGATCACCGTGGCCAGCACGTCCCACTTGGCACAGATCTGTTCGAAACGCTCGACGTTCCGCGGCTCCACGATCGCCATCATGCGTTCCTGGGATTCGCTCATCAGGATCTCTTCGGGGGCCAGCGTGGGATCCCGCAGTGGCACCAGATCGAGGTCGACGTGCATGCCGCCCTCCCCGGAACTGGCCAGCTCGCTGGTCGCGCACGAGATGCCCGCCGCCCCGAGATCCTGGATCCCGACGATGACGCCCGCGGCGAAGAGTTCCAGGGTGCACTCGATGAGCAGCTTCTCCATGAACGGGTCACCGACCTGGACGGCTGGTCGCTTCGCCGGACCGTCCGCCTCGAAGGTCTCCGAGGCCAGGATCGACGCGCCGCCGATGCCGTCCCCGCCCGTCGCGGCACCGTACAGGACCACCTTGTTGCCGGTGCCGGTGGCGAAGGCGAGGTGCAGGTCCTCGTGCTTGAGCACCCCCACGCACAGCGCGTTGACCAGCGGGTTGCCGTAGTAGGACGGGTCGAACACGACCTCGCCGCCGATATTCGGCAACCCCAGGCAGTTGCCGTAGCCGCCAACGCCGGCCACGATGCCGGGCATCACCCGAGCCGTGTCGGGGGCGTCCAGCGGGCCGAAGCGCAGCGCGTCCATGACCCCGATCGGACGAGCGCCCATGGCCAGGATGTCGCGGACGATGCCGCCGACACCGGTCGCGGCCCCCTGGTAGGGCTCGACGTAGGACGGGTGGTTGTGGGATTCGATCTTGAAGGTGACCGCTAGGCCGTGGCCCACGTCCACCACGCCGGCCTGCTCACCGATCCCGGCCAGCAGCGGTCCGCGCGGGGTCGTCTTGTCGAGCGCGGCGAACTTGCTCAGGTGCACCTTCGAGGACTTGTAGGAGCAGTGCTCCGACCACATCACCGAGTACATGGCGAGCTCGCACGAGGTCGGACGGCGACCAAGGATCTCGCGGATCCGGTCGTACTCGTCGGCCTTCAGGCCGAGTTCGGCCCAAGGCTGCTCGACGTCGGGAGTTTGGACGGCATGGGTAACGGTGTCGGCCACGGCGTCAATCTACCGGCTGAGCCCAGTCGGACAGCTTCGGCGCGCGATCGGCGGACGACGTCGCCCAAGAACCGAACTCACCCC
>JBAVKY010000511.1:0-3219 GCA_049688555.1 Propionicimonas sp. | reverse complement strand
ACCCGACAGCCGATCCATGACCGGCCCCCCGTAGTGGGAACGATGGTGGTGCGCGATGGCTGATCCCCGAGGAACGGGTGCAGGTGCGGCTGGGCGGGTGGGTACCCGCAGCGTGACCGGTGGACGTCCGACGCCTACTCAGCGCGGCACAGCGACAGCGGCCGCGCCGCCGACCCCACCCCCGGCCACGGCTCCGCGCACCGTCGTGCCCGATGACGGGTTTGGTCCGGTCCTTCCGATCACCCGCCTCGACGCGGCCCGTCGAGAACCGACCTGGGTGGAGCGCGGCATCTCCGGCGATGCCCTCTCGTCGAAGCAGCCCTACACCTACACGGTCAAGTACGACGATGGTGCGACGCTGGCGATTCCCCTGGAACTGATGTCGTACCGACGTCTTCAGGGCGCAACGGTCACCTTCTTCCGCAGGCACATCGTCACCGGTCGAGTGGTGCCGTTCCAAGCGAGTCAGAGCGCGCCGGCCGCGAAGCGGCCAGAACTGAAGGGGCTCCCTGCGCTGCTGGCGCTGCAACTGTCCGTCCCCCCGCGCTTCGATCCTGCGCTCTCGCCGTACATCATCCAGTTGCTCGACCAGGCCCAATGGCTGTACCTCGGCCGGGGGATGCTTGAGGTGTTCCAGCTGCAACTGATGAACCCGGTCATCGGTGGTTTCCGCCCGCGACTGGTCGGCACGGCGGGCCGCGGGTTGGCGCGCGCTGGGGGACTGTCCGCGCTACAGCTGGAGGCACGTGGGCTTGCGCAGATCGCGCGTGCCCGAACCGGCAAGGTCGTGGTGAACCTCTGTGGCAGCGGTGAGGTACCGGGCGCGATCAATGTCAACTCGATGGTCAGCCAGCAGGCGAAAGGCGTGCCCAATCTGCTCAAGGTTGGAGCAGAGCGGGTCGGTGAGCTCTTCCCCGCAGGCACGGTCGACAAGGTCGTCGCCAACGATGTGATCCTCGGCCAGGTCGATTGGATGCTCGCCCTGAAGGGAGCCGCGAAGATCCTGCGCTCGGGCGGCACAGTCTCGATCGCCCCGTTCGCCGGGCAGTACGTGGAGCATGTCGCGGTGATCGAGAAGGCTCTCATCGCGGCCGGCTTCCGCAACCTAGGGAGGGAACTCGGCTACATCATCACCGCCGTGCGGCCGTGACTCGTCCGCCCAAGGACGAGCGGGCCGCGCGGTGAGGGAGAAGGGCACACCGGTTGGGTCGCTTGGCCGAGCAGCACCGACTCAACGCTAGCTGTTCCGGTGCGTCCGGTCGTGCTCGGCCAGGCACTTGAGGATGCGGCCACCGTCGATGTCGTAGCGCTCGAGCAGCCGGCGCACGCCCCTGTCCTCCAGCAGGCATTCGATCACGTCGGTGCAGCAGCCGCAGCCGCTGGCGTGGCCACCCTCATGGCCGTCACCGCCGGCTCGCGGCGGCGGATCGTCCCCGCCGAACCAGACGCCGACCGTGCGAACCTGCTCCCTGGTGAAGCGGACGCCGGCCAGGCTCGTACCGTCCGCCACGTACCGGAAGCTGTAGACCCCGGCGACCGGGGCGGCCGTCACCCCGACGAAAACCCCGACGTCCGCCCCGGAGAGCGACAAGGTGACCGTCGAGCCGCCCGGATCGGTCGCCTCCACCCGCACTGCGCAGGGGGTGTCGAGCGGGATGTCGAGCTGGCGCAAGACGACGCGGTGATCGATGAGGGTGGCGGGGGTCGCGCGTTGGGCCGTGGCATCCGCCGTCATGGTCAGCGACGACTGCGCCTGCACTGTCACGAGCCACGGCGCTCCGTGGGCGACGAGCGTCCGGCGTTCGGCTTCCCCAGGTTCGAAGGAGCTCTGCTCACGGTAGGAGCTTGCCAGCCCAGTGTTGGCTACCCAGGACCGGAGCTCGAGCAGCGCGTGCCAGCGTCCGGCCTGGGCGGAGTGGGTCGGCCAGATGGCCGGCAGGGAGAGGTGGTACTCGTCGAGGCTGCGGCCCGGCACGAATACGGAATCGACGAGCGACGACACGGTCGAGGGATCGATCACCTCGCCGGACGGCGTCTCCACCCTGAAGTCGAGGTACTTCCGGTACGGCGAAAGCAGCACCACCTCCGCCGACGTGTCCGCCTCGGTCAGGTCGAAGGGCACCCTCACGACCGTGTTCGGGCCGATGTAGCCCTGCGGGTCGACCACGATCTGGTTGTTGACCACACCGCTGAGGATCTGCAGGAAGTACTTGGTGACCCGGAACTGCTCCGAGGGTGTCAGGGGCCCGGTGAGCATCAGGTAGCCCCCGGTGTTCTTGACCAGGGCGGACAGCGCGATCGGATTGAGTTCGGCGGCGGTACCGAGCCCGATCGCGTAGACCCGGTTATCGATCTTGGAGGCGATGTCGGCGATGAATTTGGCGGTGTTCTCTTCACCGTCGGTGAGCACGATCACCGCGCGGCGGTCGTAGCCCGACACGGCCGCCACCGTGTCGTGGGCGAGTTCGACGCCGTCCCCGATCGAGGTGCTGCCTAGCGGATTGGGTTGGTGGGACGAGATGGCGGCCAGTGCCGTGGCACGCCCGGCCCCGAATCCGAGCGGGCCGGCCTGCGCGACCACGGCGGAGAGCGAGGCGTTCTGGTCGAAGCCCACCACCCCGATCCCGTCCGTCGCGCCCAGGAGTTCGACGAAGCTGGGGGCGGCTTCGTGCAGCACGTCGATGCGCTTCTTTCCCGGCAGGCCTGAGGGGAAGTCCATGCTCCCGGAGCGGTCGAGCACGAGCATCGCGGCGACCGTCGGCTTGGCGATCGCGTTGGCCGTGATCGGGATGGTCCACTGCCCGCCCGTCTGCGGGCACTTGATGGTGACGCTGCCCGCCGCGTGGCTGCCGGCGGCACCTGCTGTGTAGCTGACCCAGATGCGCGCTTCCCGGGGGAGGGCATTCGTCGCCGCGGGCAGGGTGACCACCCCGCCGAGCGGTAGGCCGAGCGTTCCGGGGCCCGACGAAAGGGTGGGGCCCGCGGTCACCTGGAGGGTGAGCGCAGCGCAGGACTGGGCGGAGAAGACGACTGCGCGCGCCGTGCCGGTGCCCGCGGGAATGTCCACGAAGGAGAGCTGCGACGTGGTCGGTGCGACCACGATCGAGCCGGCGGCGCATGGTGCCACGCTGCTGAAGTCGATGAGCGCCGCCGTGATGTCATCGACGATGAGTTCCATCTCGCTCCACGGCGGGTGGAACTGGGTGCCCCACTCGATGG
>JBAVKY010000510.1:0-6156 GCA_049688555.1 Propionicimonas sp. | reverse complement strand
CGCGTGATGGACGCCGCGCCGGTGGTTGCGTTGGCCGCCGAACTCACCAGACGGATTCGAGAAGAGGTGGCTCGTCATGACGAATCCGACTACTTCGACATCTGAGCGCGAGCCCGCGCCCCGACCTGCCCTGCTCCCGAAGCTGGGCCGTTGGATAAGCCGCAGCTTCGCTCCAGCCGGTCTGGCGGTGCTCCTCTTCGTGGGGTTCTGGCAAGGTGTTGTGCTCAGCGGCTGGCGTCCGGACTACCTGCTGCCGGGCCCGGCCACGGTCTTCTCGGCGCTGGGGGAGATCAGCGCGGCGCCCGAATTCTGGCAGTCCCTGGGACGGACCCTCAGCCGCGCGGTCACCGGTTTCGGCCTCGCGGTGGGGATCGGGACGCTGATCGGCCTGGCGGTGGCGCGCTCGAGGTTGCTGCGCGCCGCCATCGGCTCGCTGGTGACCGGGCTGCAGACGATGCCCTCGGTGGTCTGGTTCCCGCTGGCGATCCTGCTGCTCGGGCTGGGTGAGCAGGCCATCATGTTCGTGGTCGTGCTCGGGGCTGCCCCCAGCATCGCCAACGGGGTGCTCACCGGCGTCGACCAGGTGCCGCCGGCCTACTTCCGGCTGGGGCACGTGCTCCGAGCGAAGGGCTGGAACCTCTACCGGTTCATCGTGATCCCCGCCGCGCTCCCATCCTACGTGGGCGGGCTGAATCAGGGATGGGCGTTCGCTTGGCGCTCCTTGATGGCGGGCGAATTGCTGGTGGTGATCCCGGGCTCGGTCGGGCTGGGTAACCGGCTCGCGTTCGCCCAGGAGTTCGGGGACGCCGCAGGACTGCTTGCCTACATGATCGTGATCTTGTTGGTCGGCATGCTGGCCGACCTGGCGTTCTCTGCCTTGTCACGCCACATTCGGCGCGGGCGGGGTCTCACCGTCCGGTGATGTGAGGCGGCATCGCCGCCGTGCCTGAGGCGCTGGCCCTGCCAGGTCGTGCGCCTGTCGCGACCCCGGTGCGGAACCCTCGCAAATGCGTCCAGAATCGAGCCTGGATCCGCGTTTCGCGCCAACTCCCGCGACAACGTCCTGCGGCCGGCGGGCGCCGGATTGGCCAGTCGCGACACGGAGCCGTCGCGGAACGCGGTGAGGGACGACAATGGGCGCTGTGAAACCACCCCGCGACGGCTCCGCGACGCCCGCCGCGCTTCCAGAACTCTCGCTCGCCAACGCGAACTTCGTGACCGGGCGCCTCGCCTTCGGCGGAGACCTCTCGCCCCGGTTCGTCGACGCCAGGGCGCAATTGGATGAACTGGTGGCCGCCGGGATCACCCACGTCGCCGACCTCCGCGACGAGTGGAGTGACGAGGAGTTGGTGGCCACCTGGCATCCCGAGCTCCGCTACCTCTACCATCCGGTGCGGGACGCTGGGCAGCACATTCCCGCGGACTGGTTCGAGGGGCTCAACGCCTGGGTGGATGAGGCGCTGGCCGATCCGTTCGCCCGGGTGCTGGTGCACTGCCATATGGGGGTGAACCGGGCTCCGTCCGCGGCGTTCGGGCTGCTGCTCGCGCAGGGTGCCCGCGTCCCCGAGGCACTCACGGCGATTCGTGCCGCTCGTCCGGTCGCCGTGATCGACTACGCCGACGATGCGTTGAGCTGGTACTTGGCCCGCTCAAAGGCCGACCGGAACACCCGCTCCGGGGCGCGCCGTTCGCTGAAGCGGTGGCGCCGCGCCCATCGGATCGACCAGTCCGCGGTGATCCGGCAGATCCGTTCCGGCGAGGGTGGCGGTTCGCTGTGGGCGATCCGGATCAACCGCGCTTCAATCAGGGAGTTGCAGCAGCTCTGGAAGCCCGACCGAGTGGCCGTGCTCGGTTTCGAGATCAGCGTCGTGCCTGACGAACTCGCGCAGCGGGACGAGGTGCTGCTGTGGCTCGATGGACCAGGCGGCGGGGTGGTCGGCGCCGGACTCGTGGCCGGTCCGCCGCAGCCCTCAGGGGCCCCCGCGGACGGACCCGGGCTGATCCTGCCGGTGGGGCTGGCCAGCTTCGAGCCGACTGCCTTGGTTCCGGACGCCGTGATTCGCGCGCTCATACCCGCCGAAGCGAGTTTCCCCGGCGATGCCCCCAATCCCGTGCTGCTTGGCACTGAGGCCGTCGGCGTGCTTCGGCGCGCCCTTCAGGTCGTCGCCTGGGCCGCCCGCGGCCACTGATCATCCGACTGTGCGCCCCGTTGGTGACTCTGCGCCCCCTGTAGCGGGCGCTAAGTCACCTTGGGGGCGCAAGGTCGCGGCGGAGCGGGTTTGACTGCTCCCGTCGTTAGGGGTTGAATGGATTCAAACCGGCTGTGGGGGGTGGATCAGCCCCGCTGGGTGTCCGAGCCAGGTCGCTGGCGTCGTCGAGTTTCGAAAGTTGTTCCCTTGTTTCGCCCTTCGCAGCAGCCCACGGCTGCCAACCGTGCCCGCCTTTGGCTGCTCGCCGCGTTTGCGATGAGCGGCCTGCTCGCGTTCTCATGGCTGGCGCGCCTCCCGAGCATCAAGGCAGGCCTTGGCCTGTCGACGGTGGACTTGGGCATCGTGTTGTTGGTGGGCTCGGTCGGCGCGCTGGCAACCGTGGTGAGTGCCGGGCCCCTGATGACGCGCTGGGGGACCGAACGGCTGTTCATCGTCGCCACTCTCCTGATGGCGGTGGGGAGCACTGTCATGGGGGTGGCTACCGGGGCCGCCTCGATGTGGCTGCTCGTCCTGGGCATCATCGTGCAAGGGATGGGTGGTGCCCTCATCAACGTCACCGCGAACGTCGAATCTGCCCGGGTCGAACGTGCGCTCGGCCGGACCGTCATCCCCCAGTTCCACGCCGTGTTCTCTGCCGGAGCAGTGACCGGATCCGGCCTGGGCGCCTTGTGCTCAGCGCTCGGGATCGGGGTCGCTCCCCAGTTCGCAGTGGTGGCCGCGCTGGGCGTCCTCCTGCGGCTCGCTGCGCTGGCGGGCGGGATGGTGCTGCCGCAGCGTGCGGACGAGCAGGTGGCGACGACCAGCCCGCGGCGCTCATCCCTGGCCGCCTGGCGGGAACCGCGAACCCTGATGATCGGCACCCTCACGTTCGCCACCGTGGTGGCCGAAGGTGCCGCGAACAACTGGTTGTCGGTGGCGCTGGTCGACGGCTTCGCTCAGAGCGAGTCAGTCGGCGGTCTCGTCCTGGCGGTGATGATCGGCTCGATGATGCTCGTGCGGGTCTTCGGCGCCACGATGATCGACCGGTTGGGTCGCGTTCTGACGATGCGGATCTCGCTGTCGGTGACGGCGGGTGGGCTGCTGCTGTTCGGACTGGCGCCGAGCCTGCCGCTGGCGGTTGTCGGGGCGTCGGCCTGGGGGCTGGGCACCGCGCTGATCTTCCCGATCGCGGTCGGCGCGGCCTCGGACCACCCGTTGCTGGCGCCAGGGCGGGTTGCCGTCCTGTCGGCGATCACCACGGTCGGTGCGCTCGTCGCGCCGCCGTTGCTGGGGATCGCGGCTGGCTCCCTGGGGGTCAGGCATGCGCTCCTGATAGTGGCCGTGGTCACGCTGGTGGGGCTGGTGACAGCCAGCAGCGTCGAGCCATTGGCCGGACGGCGAAAGCCGGACGAAGCCGTGGGGCGGGACGCCGTCCCGTCCGTTCCAGCGCCTGGGGCGGCTTGACCGGGCCCACCCTCAGGCGTAGGCCGCGCGCAGGTCGCGCGCCGACTTCCCGCGCAACTGGACGGCAACCCCGGCAACCGTGATGGCGACCAGTAGCAGGTTCCAGGCGAGTCCTTGGGAGAGGACGCTGCCCGCAGTCCACCAGCGCAGGCGGGCCAGGTCGAGATCGCCGATCAACGACAGCGTGCCACTGACAATGGCCCCCGAACCAACGAGTGCAGTGAGCACCACCATGAGCAGCTTGGGCAGCCCGGTCGCCAGCGCCAGTACGACGAGGGCCGCGGCGGCGAGGCCGGCCGCGGCCGTGACCTGCCAACCGATGAGACCAAGGCTCGGGGCTATCGTGAGCCCCAGGTTGTAGCCGAACCCACCGACCGCGACCAGCACTCCCATGACGTAGAAGGCGTAGGCAACGGTGGCAACCAGTAGGGCGCCCAGAATGGCCGCCCCCCAGTCGATCCACTGGTCCCAGGCTGGGGCTAGCTGCACCTGCTTGCCGAGTAGGCCGCCGAGCTGCCAACCGACTGCCGCGCCGGACAGCGCGAACACCCACCGCATCCACACATAGCCCCTGAAACACAGCGCCAGTCCGATCAGGACCACGACCCCAGGAACCCACATCTGCCGCACCAGCTCGATCATGCCGTCGATGCTACCCGCGGGCGTCGCCTCATCGTGGGAGGGCTGCCGCCGCCCTCGGCACGAGGGATTTCTCCGGTTTGTGGACCAGCAATGACACAGCTGCTCGCGCTGGACGCGTTGCCACACCACAATGGGACCCATGGCCCCAACGCAGAATGCTGCCATCAACCTTCGCCTCGCCCAGCTTGGTCTGCCGCTGCCCGAAGGTTTCGACGACACCGAGGCGGCCAAGTTGGCCCGCCCGATCCTGGCGCGCCAGCGCGAGCTGAGTCGGCGGCTTGCCGACCGCTTGTGCGCTGCCGACGGACGAATCCAGGCATTCCTCGACGACTACCTGTCCGACACGGGTGAGGCCCCCCCGAACCTGCCGCGCCGAACCTTCGTCCTCGACGAGGCCGGGCTCGCCCGTGCGTTGTCATTGCCCTTCGATGGCGACACCTTCACCTCGCCGCTGCTGAGCAGCTATCGGCTGGCGAATGGCGTGTTGCACAACCCGGCCAATGACCGACGCACCACCGCCGGGGTCTTCCACATCGCCGAGGGCGGGCTGCCGATCCCGGACGACAAGGTTGCCGTGCCGAAGATCGCGTTCTCCCGGCTGTTGGCGCTGGCGTTCCAGCCCCCGGAGGTCGACAAGGTGTTGCCGTATTCGGCCAACCAGCCCGAACAGGCGGCGTGCTTCGTTTCCCTGCTGATGCGTCCGCTGGTGGCTCCCGGCGTGCCCGGTTACGTCCGTGAGAAGCGCATGGAAACTCGATTCATCGTCCCCGGCGGACTGGTCGCGAACCTCGACTTCGTCGAGGGAATCTTCGGCAACGGGGGAGACCCGTACCTGCCGGAGAACGACGCCTCCCTGAAGCCCGAGACCTGGACGGGTCACACCGGCTGCGTCATCCTCGCGCCGCACCTGACCCGGGTGACCAAGAAGGAGCTCGGCCTGCCGCACGTCAGCGAGGCCACTGACCGCCAGAAGCGCGATTACCAGTGCTGGTCGTCCGAAACCGAGCCCTACAACGGGGGCCATGCCTTCAAGATCTGCGCGCGAGACGCCCGTGGCGTGATGGTCACGGTGATCGCCGACAACTACTTCGGGTACTGCAAGAAAGAGGTCAAGACCCAGGTCTCGTATTCGGCGAACCTGTTCGGCAATGCCGAAGAAGAACATGCCGGTGGCGCGCTCGTCTACGCCAGCTACAACCTCGGCCAGCAGTATGTCGAGGATTCCTGCGGGGAGGAATACACCCTGGAGCAAGTGCTGGCCCGTGACCCCGAGCGGTTCCAACTGCAGCCGGAGGGCTGCGCCGCCGACCTCGAACAAACCCACATCGTGGTCGTGCCGGCCAACCCGACCTACTCGCTGCGCAACCAGACCGTCTCCTGGCGAACGGCGGACGGGCAGACCACGTCCATCCCGCTGCGGGCCGACAAGGTCTACCTGAGCCCGAACGGCTACCGCGTCCGCATCGCTCAGCAGGCCGCAGACCGCACCCAGTGGAGCCTGATCGGCACCGTGCCGAACTCGACCTCTTGTCACAAGCCCTCCACTGTCTCCGGCGGCGGCAAGTCGGAGATCTCCAAGGCGATCACCGATGCGTTCATCTTCGGCAACGCCTACGTCCCCGACTTCGACAACGACATGGACGAGGTCGCCGAGATCCTTGCGCGCGACCTCTCTCGCCGGTTCGCCGAGCCGACACAGCACGTCCCGGACACCCGGCCGATCCTGTCCGACGCGCGCAGCATCGGCTCGGTCATCAAGTTGCTGACGCCGTCGACGGAGTACACGCCGCAGTACAACATCTGGCTCGACACCATTCCCCAGCACATCAAGGAACTGGTCTACGTCGTGAAGCGCTTCTAC
>JBAVKY010000509.1:0-3362 GCA_049688555.1 Propionicimonas sp. | reverse complement strand
CCGATCCAATCATCGACCACTGGACCTTCGTCGAACCCGGTGATCCGCTCCAGCTGGTCCGAATCGTCGGGGATGACCAGGTGCGAAACGCCTGACCACAACACCGCACCGCAACACTGGAGACAGGGGCGCCAGTTGACCACCAGTTCAGTGGGAGCGTCGCCCTTCGCACCCAGGTCCCAGGTCCCCCGCCGGCACTGCGCAAGGCTGAGCGCGACCACTTCGGCATGACTCACCGAGAGATTCGAGGCGAGCACCCGGTTCACCCCGGCCGAGATGATCCGGCCCGTGAAACGCTCAAGGACGATCGCGGCGAAGGGGCCGCCGCCGCCTTCCCGGAAGTTGCGATCAGCCAGTCGATGGGCGAGGGCCATCCGCTGATCGAGACTCTGCAGGACCTCGCCAGCGGCCGCCACTTCAGCGGCGACCCAGGACGGAACGTCGACCTGAAAATGAGTTCTGATCTCTGTGATCATGACCGTGCTCCCAACCGGATGCCTCAAGGCTACGGCGCAGCCCCCCCGCCCGCAGGCTTCACCATGCGAGCGCCCGGATGACCACCTGCGCGCTCGCCCGGTGGCCAGGAAGTCGGCGCCGACCATGAGGTACGGATCTCGCGGGCCACGTCGCTAGGAGCAGCAGGATCGCTGGATAGAGTTCCGGCATGGAGGGTGCCGCCCGACGTGGGAAGCCGACGCTGAAGCGTCCGATCGAGACGGTGCGCCGCGAGCGGGACGGGATCACCATCCTCGACCAGACCGAGTTGCCGTTCCGAACGGTGACCCGGCACCTGACCACCGTTGAGTCGGCAGCCGTGGCGATCCGCTCGATGCGGGTGCGCGGCGCGCCGCTGATCGGGGCGACGGCGGCCTTCGGCGTGGCCCTCGCGATGAGTTCGCAGCCGACCAGCGATGCGCTCGATGCGGCGGTCGAGCTCCTCGGGCAGACGCGCCCGACTGCGGTCAACCTGCACTGGGCGCTGCACCGGATGCGCGAACGCCTCCGTGGACTCCCCGACGCCGATCGGCCCGACGCTGCCTGGGCCGAGGCGGAAGCCATCGCCGCCGAGGACGCCGCAGCGTGCGAAGCGATCGGCGAGCACGGCCTGGTCATCCTCGCTGCTCTTGCGGGGCAGCGAGGGGGGCCGGTGCGCGTGCTGACCCACTGCAATGCCGGCTGGCTGGCGACCTGTGGCATCGGGACGGCGTTGGCCCCGGTGTTCACCGCGCACGCTCACGGCGTCCCCGTCGACGTGTTTGTCAGCGAGACCCGTCCGCGCGATCAGGGCCTGCTCACCGCCTGGGAGTTGCGCGAGGCGGGCGTCCCGCACACGCTGGTCGCCGACAACGCCGCGGGCTACCTGCTGGCCACGGGACGGGTCGACACGGTGATCACGGGCGCGGATCGGATCGCTGCGAACGGCGACACCGCCAACAAGGTCGGCACCTGGCTCAAGGCGCTCGCCGCGCAGGCGGTCGGAGTGCCGTTCTACGTCGCCGCGCCGTCCTCGACGCTGGACTTCTCGTGTCCCGACGGGGCGAGGGTGCCGATCGAGGATCGGGGTGCCGACGAGGTCTGCCTGGTCCGCGGTCTCGACGCCAACGGGGAGGTCGTCGACGTCCGACTGGCCCCGGCGCAGACCCGGGTCGCAAATCCGGCGTTCGACATCACCCCGGCGAGCTTCGTCACCGGGTTCATCACCGAGCGCGGGCTGGTTGCCCCAACGGCGCTGGCCGACTCCTTCCCCGAACGGATCCGATCAACACCATGACTGCCGCCGCTGAGCTCAGATCCGCCCTGCTGGAGACGTTCCGGACCATGGGCAACTCAGGGCTGAACAAGGGCACCTCGGGCAACGCCAGCGTGCGGCTCACCGTCGAGTCCGACGGGCCCGGCTTCCTGATCACCCCCAGCAGCCGACCGGTCGAACGCCTCGCCCCAGCGGACTTCGTGGTGATCCGCGAGGACGGTCGGTTCGAGGGGGAGCTGGAGCCCTCCTCGGAGTGGCGCCTGCACCACGACATCTACGCCGCCTTCCCGGACGCCGGTGCGGTGCTGCACGCGCACTCCCCGTTCGCCACCTCACTGGCCTGCCAACGACTCGAGATCCCCCCGTTCCACTACCTGATCGCCCTGTTCGGCGGCTCCACCGTCCGCTGCGCGCGGTACGCCACGTTCGGCACGCAGGCGCTGTCGGACGCCGCAGTGGCGGCCCTGGCGGATCGGCGAGCCTGCCTGCTCGCCAACCACGGCATGGTGGTGCACGGACGTGACCTCGCCCACGCGCTGTCGCTGGCCGTCCAGTTCGAGACCCTCTGCGAGCATTACTGGCGCACCTGCCAGCTCGCCGCCCCTGTGCTGCTCAGCGATGCGGAGATGGCCGCGGCGACCGATCAGTTCGCGCGCTACGCCACGCTGGTCCGGCGGACATCAGCTGGCACTACTCCTTCGTGATCGACCGCACCTGTCCCGTGGACCGGCCATGACCGGGGCATGATGTGGAGATGATCGATTTCGGCCTTGACCAAGAGGTGGCGCTGGTTACCGGTGCGTCCAGTGGCATTGGGCAGGCCATCGCGCTGGCGCTGGGACGGGCCGGGGTTGCCGTCGGGTGTGGGGCTCGGTCGGCCGCGCGAGCCGCCGAGACGGTGAGCCGGATCGTCGCTGCCGGCGGCCGGGGGCTGGCCATCGAGTGGGACGTCACCGACCCCCAGCAAGCGGGTGCGGCGGTCGCAGCGGTGGAGGAGGCGTTCGGGCCGCTCAGCCTGGCGGTGAATAACGCGGGGGTCGGTGCTGGCACGCCGGCGCTGGAGCTGTCCCCCAGCCAGTGGCAGGTCGTCTTCGACACCAACGTCAACGGGCTGTTCTACTCCTGCCAGGCCGAGGCGCGAGCTATGCGCCAGCACGGTCGTGGCGCGATCGTGAACATCGCCTCGATCTCCGCGACCATCGCCAACCGCAACCTGACCCAGGCGCAGTACAACTCCAGCAAGGCGGCGGTCGTCCACCTCACCAAGTCGCTGGCGGTGGAGTGGGCGCCGCTCGGCATCAGGGTGAACGCCGTCAGCCCCGGCTACACCCTCACCCCGATGAACCGCCGGCCCGAAGTGGCCGAGCTGGTCGCGGAGTTCGCCGACACGACGCCGCTGGGACGGCTCGCCGAACCGTACGAGATCGCCGGCCCGGTCCTGTTCCTGCTCGGGCCGGCGGCCAGCTACATCACCGGCGTCGACCTGCTGGTCGACGGCGGCTACTGCTGCTGGTAGTTGCCCCGCCCCGGTATCCGCAACCCGTTCGAAGCACCACCTCCCGAAGCACCCCGCGCGGCATCCGTACGAGTGGGGCAGGATGGCGCTTGGGGC
>JBAVKY010000508.1:0-8678 GCA_049688555.1 Propionicimonas sp. | reverse complement strand
CGACACGCTGTCGATGGCCGCGACCATGCCGGCGCTGTACCGGGAGCTGCGCCATGAGCGGTCCCTGCTTGCGGCCACGCGCCGCGTCGTCAGCGGCGGGATGGTTGCGGCGGGCGCGCGGCGCGGGGTGCCGTTCCGCGGAGTGGTGGGCGGCGTGGGGCGCGTGCCCGGGGCGATGGCTGCCGCGCTGGTCGGCTCCGGGGTGCAGATCCGGACCCGGTCGACGGTCCGGAGCATCCGCCCGGCCGAGGTGGGATGGAGCGTCGAGATGGGCCCCCCCGACCGGCCCGAGATCCTGCGCGCCGACGCGGTCGTGCTGGCGACACCGGCGGGTCCGGCAGCCACCCTCCTCCGGGAGGCCGCTCCGGAGGCTGCTTGGGAGCTGGCCCGGATCGAGTACGCGAGCGTGGCCGTCGCCGCGCTTGCCTACCGGGTTGAGGACGTCGGCGCCCCGCTGACCGGGTCGGGGCTCCTGATCCCACCGGTCGAGGGCCGGGCGATCAAGGCGGTAACGTACCTGGACTGCAAGTGGGGCTGGGTTGAGGGGGCAGCCGCAGGCACCGGCCTGCGGCTCCTTCGCGTCTCAGTCGGCCGGCACGGCGAGTCCGCCGTCCTGCAGCGCACGGACTCCGAGCTGCTCGACCTGGTGCGTGTGGACCTGGCCTATCTCCTCGGGATCGAGGCCGCCCCGGTGGATGCCCGGGTCACTCGATGGGGCGGTGCCCTGCCGCAGTACGCAGTCGGGCACCGAGGGGTCGTCGAACGGATCCGCACCGGGTTGCGTGACGCGCCGACAGTGGCCGTGTGCGGGGCGCACCTGGACGGAGTCGGCGTGGCGGCCTGCGTGGGGTCGGCCCACGAGGCGAGCAGCCGCGTCCTGCGGGGCCTGGCGCAGGTCGCGGTGCGCGGCTGAGCCTCAGTCGTCGGGCGTGTGCCGGATGCTGATCGAGTTGATGCAGTAGCGCAGGTCGGTGGGCGTGTCGTAGCCCTCGCCCGCGAACACGTGGCCCAGGTGCGAGCCGCATCGGGCGCACCGCACCTCGGTGCGGACGTGCCCGAGGGAGCGGTCCTCAAGCTCGATCACGGAATCGCCGGCCAGCGGGGAGAAGAACGAAGGCCAGCCGCAGTGCGAGTCGAACTTCGCCTCGCTGCGGAACAGCTCGGCCCCGCAGGCACGGCACGAGTAGACCCCGACGGAGTGGGTGTCGGTGTACTCGCCGGTGAACGGCGGCTCGGTGCCCCCCTCGCGCAACACGTGGAACTCGCCGCGCGTCAACTGCCTGGCCCACTCCAGCTCCGGCAGCGACACCGCGTAGGGCGAGCCGTCGGGGCGGGTGGGGGAGACGTGGTTACCCATGGGGACAAACGTACGCACGACTCGTCGGATGCGAAACCGCTACCGTTCGGGTGGTGGCGACCCAGCCGTTCGGTGCTCCGGTGATCCGCGTGGTTGACGATCACGAGATCCGCGTCAGCAACCCGGCCAAGCCGTACTTCCCGCATGCCCCCGGGGGACCCATCACGAAACTGGACATCATCTCATACTACGAGGCCGTGGCGCCCACGATGATGACCGCCCTGCGGGACCGGCCGACGACGCTCGAGCGCTGGCCCGGCGGGGTCCAGCCCGGAGCGCGGTTGAGCACGCGCGAGGGCTTCAAGGGCGAGGCCTTCTACCAGAAGCGCGTGCCCAGCGGGGCGCCCGACTGGGTGCGCACCGTGTCCATCGCCTTCCCATCCGGGCGCATCGCCGACGAGGTCTGCCCGGACAGCCCGGCGGTGATCGTGTGGGCCGCGCAGCTGGGCACGCTGACGTTCCACCCGTGGCCTGTGCGCCGCGCGGACGTGGACCATCCAGACGAGCTCCGGATCGATCTCGACCCCCAGCCGGGAACCGGGTTCGCTGACGCCGTCGACGTGGCGCTCGAACTGCGCCAGGTCCTCGACGAGCTCGGGTGGGTGGGGTACCCGAAGACGTCCGGCGGCCGCGGGGTCCACGTGTACGTGCGGATCGGGCCCCGCTGGACCTTCACCGACGTGCGCCATGCCGCGATCGCGATCGGGCGGGAGCTGGAACGGCGGATGCCTGGCCGGGTGACCACGCGATGGTGGAAGGAGCAGCGCGGCACACGGGTGTTCGTCGACTACAACCAGAACGCCCGCGACCGCACGATCCGAAGCGCGTGGTCCCTGCGTGCCAACTCAGAGGCCACGGTCTCCACGCCGGTGACCTGGGCGGAGCTGCCCGACATCGATCCTCGGGAGTTCACGCTGCGCAGCGTGCCGGCGCGACTGGCCGATCTGGGTGATCCGCACGTGCGCATTGACTCGGTCGCCCACGACCTGACGCCGGTTCTTGACTGGTACGCCCGCGACGAGCGGGACTCCGGGCTGGGCGACCTGCCCTACCCGCCGGACTACCCGAAGATGCCCGGCGAGCCCAAGCGGGTGCAGCCGAGCAGGGCCGCAGGTCAGAAGCCACATCCTGGCCAGGCATTGATCGAACGGCGCTGACGACACCCGGGCGTTGCCCTGCCCAGCGTGCGCCGGACCCATGACGCTCGACATGATTCAGGGACCAGCCATCCCTGAACATGGGTGGTGGTGGAATGACACACCACGAAGGAGTCACCGATGATGTCCACCGAGCCCGCTCATGGCCTTCGCATGGCCTTGGCGACCACCCTGCCGATCGAGAGGGTCCTCGACCTGGCAGCAGAGGCGACAAGCGAAGCCGGCGGGCCCACGACGGCGGTGTTCGTCACGGACCGTTCCGCCAACCGGATCGGCCTGTCGATTCGCCAGTCTGTCGGCTCGGCGGACCTGATGGTGTTTCACGTGGCCGCCATGACTCGCGACGATGTGACACGAGTGGTTGGCAGCATCGACTCGACACTGGCCGAGCAGGGCGGTGATCCGTCGACGATGGCGACCAGTCTCCGGGCACAGCCCACTGCACCCCCCCCGGAGGTCGTCGCCACATACGAGAGGTACCTGACTTCGTTCGCCCTGGGAGTACACCGTTCCGACCCAGAGTCTGAGGTCCACCTCGACGATCCAGCGGCTCGAGCAGCCACCGTGGAACGCACGTCCGCAAGCGCCGACGCTGCGGCGATCAGGCCGCCTGAGCTGGCGGCCGACCGGGTGGTCACGACGCAGGTGCACCCAGGAGTGCCGTATCCCATGGCGCTGGGCATGGTTGCCAGTCGGATCGTGGTCGCCGGCGACTTCCTGTCGGACTTCGGCTCGGAGGCGTCCTCGCTGAGCGGAGAACGGTTGGGCGGCATAGAGGAAGCCATCGACTCCGGTTTGGCCCAGGCCAACCTCGAGTTGCGCATCAAAGCCAAGGCCCTCGGCGCCGAGGCGGTCGTCGGGGTTGATGTGTCGGTGCAGACGGTGGCCGACAAGGGCGAGCTGATCCTGATGATCGGCACCGCGGTCGTCAGGGATCCGCACGCACACCACTGAATCCCCCTGAGGGACGGTTGCTGCTTGAGCCGTTGCAGTTGCCCCTTCCAGAGGATGCCCGGCGAGCCCAAACGGGTGCAGCCGAGCAGCGCCGCAGGTCCGAACCGTCAGTCTCGGGTGAGCCCGCGGTCCGATGGACTGGCGTCGTAGGGCCGCAGGGGGACGCCGGGCGGTCGTCGATGCAGGGTGGCGGGATCAGGCCGGCGCGGATCGTCGTGCCCCTGTGCGTCGAAGGCGACGCCGTTGCGCTGGGAGGGCATGCGCTCGTCCATGAGCGTGAGCAACGCGTAGGCGCGTTCGTCGGCAGGGAACAACAGGTTGACGTCCACGCCCCGGGGCCACAGCTGCCAAGCCCGCACGACCGAGATCTCGAAGCAGAACACGACCGCGTTGGAGACCAGGAACAGGACGGAGAAGATCCCGACGACCGTGGCGAATGCTCCGTACACGGCCGACGAGGAGGCGACGAACTGCCCGACGAGCACGCTGCCGAGACTTGTGACCGCCGTCATCGCTAAGGAGCCCAGCCCTGCCCCGAGGCCCACCTCACCGAAACCAAGTCGCCTGCGGCTGAGCGTGACAGCCGCCACGTAGAGCAACCCGAAGGCGAACAGCCATAGGAGGAGGAACGCGCCGGCACGCTGCAGGACGGCGATGTCAGCGATCCTGGCCACAGTTGCCGAGCCGACCGCGACGACCAGCACCCCCACTCCGATCAGCACGACAAGGAGCAGCACACGCACGTAACGGGGCCCGAACCCGTAGCGGTAGCGGTAGGGCACGCAGAAGACCTGGTTGATCATCGCGTAGAGCGAGAAGATCCCACCGGTGCCAGCCATGAGCAGGCCGACCAGGGCGAAGGCGAACGCCGGACCGGAGTCGGGCAGGGCCTCGTAGGCGTCGATCACCTGCTGCTGGTAGTCCGGCGGGACGATCTCGGCCAAGAGTCCCTGCATCAGGTCGGGGCGCCCCGTCAGGACTTCGTTCAGCACCGCGAACCCGCCGATCATCAAGGGGAACAGGCTCAGGAACGTGTAGTACGCCAGCAGGGCCGCCAACCGGCTGCCCTCATCGTCTGAGTACTTCTTGAAAGCCGAGTACGAGAAGGCCACGACGTTGGACCTTGACTGGAGCTCGTCAACCCACCTGCCTCCGCGCAGCACGTGCCGCTCAACTTCGCCGGCCACGCCGGTCAACGAAGTGGGCGGCTCACCCGGTGCGAAGTCCCGGGAGGTGTCGGCCCATGGCGTGTCGAAGGGCTGATCCTGACGATCGTCGTCCCCCTTGCCCGGATCCTGCATGATCTGGAGGATAGGGGGCCTGTGGGCGGTGGCTCACGGGCCCCCTAGCGCAGCGGCTGACAGTGTGGTGATCCTGGACTCAGGGCTGGCAGGGAGACCCCCGAGTCGTCCGATGGGCTGAGATGCGCGCAGGTGTCGGGGGCTCTGGTCCGGGGCGGCGCCCACCCCCTCACCCGTTGAGCAGCGGTCGGGGCTACCTCTGCGAATCGGCGATCACAGCGACCAGCCCCTTTGCGGCCAAGCTCGATCCCGTCGCGTTGAGGTGCCCTCCATCGTCTGAGTAGCCGGCGTACATGGCGAATGACACGTCGCCGTCGACGCGGTCCTTGACGCGGTTGCCGTCGGGGTCGGTTGACTCTATGGCAGCCAGGTCGAAGAGGTGCCCGCCGTCTGCGTATGCCTGTCGCATCTGGGCGTTGTAGCGCTCTCGATTCACGTTGTCGGGGCTGTGGCCCGTGGTGAGCGGCGCGGTGACGTGCACGAAAGTGACATCGGGGTGTTCCCTTTCCAGATCCGCGAGGGTCTCCCGGTAGCGGTCGAACAGGGCGTCTGCGTCGGTGTTGGCGTCGATGTCCACGTAGCAGAGCTTCATCACTGCAACGTCGACTTCCGCACCGACTCCGCCTCGTACCTTCGCAGCGAAGTCCTCGATCTTGAAGATGGGCTCGAAGTTGCTGCCGATGAAGTCGTGGCCGATCAGGGCGCCCGTGCCGCGCTCCTGCCAAGAGACGATCGGTGGAGTTGCGACCGCGTTCTCCGAGTAGACCTCGGCAATGCCGTCCAGGATGTTCAACCCAACGGATTGGTGGCCGAACCACGTCCGGGTCCTGGCAACTAGCGCAAGATCGGCGGCGAGAGCCGAAACAGATTCCACCGCAGAGGGGGATCCGCTGGAGGCAGTGCCCTCCGGGCTGCTTGAGGGGCCTGGGTATGAGGCCGCAGCAGAAACGGCCGGTTGCGAGGCCGGCGTGGTCTGGGCGCATGAGGCCAGCAGCAGACAGCCTGTTGCCAGCAGGGAAGCGCGGACGATCCCGTACATGGACCGATTCTAGACGTTCACCGGTCGGCCCCCGCCGCCGCTCCCAAGGCGCATGGTCGTCGCCATCGTTGCGCGAACGGATAGGGCATGCGGGATCCAGGTGACCGATTATGGAGTCTTAATCTGGGATTAGCCGCCGTTGAGGTTGGCGGCCCTCAGGTCCAAGGCTTGCTGGATCGTCATCAGACTGCCGACGCGCTGGAGCGCGACCAAGAGGTCCGTCGGGTCGCTTCGACGCCCAGGGCTCTCAAGACGAGTCGTGAGACACGACATCGATGGGTCGCGCCGACGACCATCACCGCGGCTTGAGACCCGTCACGAATTCCAGAATCCGCCTGAACCCACCTTGCGGGGAGCAGACCGGACTGCGGAAGGGAGACTCAAACCGCAGTCGTCAGCGGGAATCACGCTGACGACAACCTGCACGGCTGGCGGCTGCTGAGTCAGAAGCAGCAGCCCAAACCCTTGGACGGGGCGGGACGCGCGGAGACGTCCACGGCTGAGGCGGCAGGGGAAGCTCCGAGCAGGCAGGCGAGCGCGACGGCAACGACGACGATCCTTCGCATCAGAATGATCCTCTTCCAAGTAGTTGAACTGTCGTACTCGATTGTACGGAAGGTTCCTGGGTGTCCCTGACCGGGCGCGGAGGTCGATCAGCATGCGCTTCGACAGCCCTGAGGACACGTGTTGGCCGTGTTGGCGCCCAGCAGGGGGGTGGCGCGGAGCATGTCAGGGGTGGGGATAGCATTAAGCCCAGGTTAGGGGGTCGTAGTCCAGGCTGGTTGTCAGGGCCATCTGCGGGACCTCCGAACCACAACTGCGCGACCTATGGGGGGTTTGGAGTTGGAGCATCAAGTCGCTGGCGTCGGCTTCACCGGACGCACCGGTGTCGACCTGCGGCCTCGACGCGAGACGGTCTACGGCTTCGAGTTCGACCAGCTCGATGGGGCGGGCGTGATCGAATACGTCACCAATGAACTGCGTCACGGCCGGGGTGGATGGATGATCACGCCCAACGTGTCGATCCTGCGTCAGGTCTCTGCCGATCCAGAGCTCGCAAAGCTCATCGAGCGCGCCTCGCTGGTGATCGCCGACGGCGCCCCAGTGGAATGGGCTGGGAGGATGTCCGGTCGGCTGATCGTCCCGCGTGCTCCGGGGGCGTCCTTGTTCTGGACGCTCTGTGCTGCAGCTGAACGGGAGTCGCTTCCAGTTCTCCTTCTCGGCGGACGCCCTGGCTCGGTCGAGGCTGCCGCCACGACCCTGCGGCACAGGTT
Organism: Propionicimonas sp.; assembly: GCA_049688555.1. Classification (GTDB taxonomy): domain Bacteria; phylum Actinomycetota; class Actinomycetes; order Propionibacteriales; family Propionibacteriaceae; genus Propionicimonas. The sequence continues at coordinate 1,596 of JBAVKY010000508.1, read as the reverse complement.
CCCGCTGATCATCGTGGGCACGCACTTCCCGCCCTACGGATTCGAGTCCGATGCCGAGCAGCGCAGCCAGATCCGCTCGGCGGTCGGTCGCTCGGCTGGCGGCCTGGTCTTCGTGGGCCTCGGGTTCCCGAAGCAGGAGAAGCTGATGGATCAGCTCCTGCGCGAGTTCCCGGACACCTGGTTCTTCGGGGTAGGCGCAGCCATCGACTTCGCTGCGGGGGCCGTGCCAAGGGCACCGAAGTGGATGCAGCGAGCAGGGCTCGAGTGGTCCTTCCGCCTGGCGGTCGAACCGCGTCGACTGGCGCGACGGTATCTCGTTGAGGACATGCCGTTCGCTGGCAAGTTGGCGCGATGGGCGATCGAGGAGCGCTTCCGCTCCACGGGCGTGCCCGGATCTGCTCCGGCCGTGCCGGCTCTCGAGGCGGCGCCCGCACCGGTGGCCGCTGCCTCGAACGTCATCGACCTGCGGGTGAAGGCAAGCGCGGCTCAGGCGGCCTCCGGGGCAACCGGACCACTGGCCAGGGCCCAGCTTCGCAGCGTCATCGCCTCGAACCGAGTCGGGGACGCGGACCGCGCACGGGCCTTGGACTCCCTCGTGGACATCATGCTGCGGGAGGGCAACTACGGGGAATCCGCGGACCTGCTGGCCCAGAGGCTGGCCCTGCCGTTCGCCTCCCCGACCGACCGGATCGTCGCGCAGATGCGGCAGTCTCGGTGCCTCATGGAGCGCGGGGACATCCACGAGGCCGTCGATGCTGCCAGACTGGCTGTCTCACAGGCGGAGGCCGATGGCTTGGGCACAACGGCCCAAGGCGTGCGCCTGCGTGTGACTTACGCAGATCTCCTGCGGACGCGAGGCGACCTCGCCACCGCGGAGCTGCAGATCCGGATCGCCACTGATGCGGCAGACGCCAGCGGGTCTGTGGAAGCCAAGGGCTCCGCCCTCTGGAATGCTGCGCTGATCGCAGCCGACCAGGGCCGGTTCGAGGATGCCCGGGGTCTGGCGAGCAGCGCCGGCGACATCTTCCAGCTGGTTGGGGACTCGCTGTCCCTCGCGCTCGTGACGGTGATCGAGGCCAGCGTCCCCGTGGGCGACTCGGCGTATGCAGCCGATGCCGCAGAGCGGATGCGCAGCGCCATCGCAACTGTCGAGGAGTTGGGGACGGTCGCTCAGCAGGCATGCATCCGCATCCATCTGGCCCGGGTGGACCTCACCAGGGGCCGCCAGGCTGAAGCCCTCCTGAACGTCCAGGTCGCGCTGGCCCAGTTGGGCGATTCGAACGCGATTGACAGCGCTGCCGCACTGTCTGTCAAGTCCCAGATCCTGGCGGCCAAGGGCGACCACGAGGCCGCGCTGGAGGCTGCGACGAAGTCCGCCGAGATCCTGGAGAGGGCGGGCGCTGTGTCCTCCGCCCGCCGGGTGTGGGCCGAACTGGGCGAGGTCTACTGGGCGATGCACAACAGCCAGCGGGCGATCGAGTGCTTCCGGCATCTGGTCACGTCGGGAACAGCGTTCCCGTGGGGCTCCTCGCTGTGGGTCGGTGGGGTGTCTGCCGGCGTCCGTTGAGAGCCGATCGACGTCTGTCGGCTTGATCC
>JBAVKY010000507.1:0-2263 GCA_049688555.1 Propionicimonas sp. | reverse complement strand
GTCACCGGGATCCGGGCTCCCGGTCTCCGCAACCCGCCCGGCGCCTGTGTCACTGGCCGCGACGATTCTCCGTTCGACGAGACCGAATCGCCGCCGGTGACGGGCAGCCCGACACCCCCACCCTGGAGCCGGGCTCCTGGGTGACGGGTCCTGGCCTCGGTTTCGAGCGACGAACAGCTCTGGTTCGCCCGTCAGCAGGCCGGTGAGATCGCTGCGGAATGGGTCGTGGACGTGGCCGTCGTCGACACCCTCCAGACCATGGGGCTCGAGGGCTGGTGGGCCGTGGTGGGTCACGGGTTCCGAGGTCGCGCTAGCGCTCGCCACCCGATGAGTAGCAGCCCCAAGACCAGCGTTGTCACGACGACGAAGCCGACGGCGGAGCTCTGCCCGGCAGCCAGGCGCAGCGCGAGCCCACCGATCACGGTGACTGCCCACACCACGATTCCCTGGCGCCACCAGGACGAGCTCGCCAAGCGCTGCCCGAGCAGCGACCCGACCACGACCGCAACCACAAACGGCCACGCCGTTTGCGCCATCCCTCCCGGCGATAGGTCCTCGGCGTGGCTCGCGCGACCGATGGCGGCGAACCCGATCACAGTGACGAGGTCGAGGGCGAGGTCACGCATTGGCTTCACCCTGCGACCCTAGCTGACCGCGTCTCGGTGTCGTCTTGCTGGTGGCACTGGCGAGCTAGTGGACAGAGTCCGCCGGCTTCGGCCCTGCCGTGCCGTCGTGGCACCGATCGGCTACCTGGCGGACGGCGACCTCCGGCGGGGTGAGCGGGCTCGTGCATCGCGCCTATTGTCGTGACTGGGACATGACACGGCCGACCCCGGCCGACCGCGACACCAAGCTGGCACGGTGCCGAATGCCTGTTATGTCGCAGGACATCGGTGAAGTTCCGCATCGGGACAGCGGTTACGTCGAGCCTCCCAGCGCCGCCCGCCCACAGAACTCAGAGACGCTACACGCAGCACCGCGGCCAGCCACCATCGCGCAGTTGGTCGAGGTAGCCATCCCGCTGGCACAGCCGAGGGGCCACGGGGCAGGGCTTACTGGTGGACGACGATCTCCACCCGCTGGAACTCCTTCACCTCGGAGTAGCCCGTGGTGGCCATCGCCCGCCGCAGGGCACCCACCAGGTTCATGGTGCCGTCGGGGGTGTGCGACGGGCCGAGCAGGATCTCTTCCAAGGTGCCGATGGCGCCGAACTTCACGCGCTCCCCACGTGGCAGGGTGGGGTGCCAGGCTTCCGGCCCCCAGTGGTAGCCCTTGCCGGGCGCATCGTGGGCCCGAGCCAGCGGGGAACCGACCATCACAGCGTCCGCACCGCAGGCGATCGCCTTCGTGATGTCACCCGACTTGCCCAGTGCCCCGTCCGCGATCACATGGACGTAACGGCCGCCGGACTCGTCGAGGTAGTCGCGGCGGGCCTCAGCCACGTCCGACAGCGCGGAGGCCATCGGCACCTCGACGCCCAGCACGTTCCGGGTGCGCTTGGTGGCCCCGCCGCCGAAGCCGACGAGCACGCCGGCCGCGCCGGTACGCATCAGGTGCAGTGAGGCCTGGTAGGTGGCACAGCCGCCCACGATGACGGGCACGTCGAGGTGGTAGATGAACTGCTTCAGATTGAGTGGTTCACTGACCCGTGAGACGTGCTCGGCCGAGACCGTGGTGCCCCGGATCACGAAGAAGTCGACCCCGGCCTTCTCGACCACCGAGGCGAACTCGGCGCAGGTCTGCGGCGACAGCGAACCTGCCACCGGCACGCCGGCGGCGCGAATCTGGGACATCCGCTCGGTGATCAACTCACCCTTGATGGGCTCGGCGTAGATCTCTTGCATGCGTCGGGTAGCACTCAGTTGGTCGTCAATCCGGGCCAGCTCTTCCAGCAGCGGCATCGGATCGGCGTAGCGCGTCCAGAGACCCTCGAGATTGAGCACCCCGAGCCCGCCGAGGCGTCCCATGGCGATGGCGGTCTCTGGGGACATCACCGAGTCCATCGGTGCGGCCACGATCGGGAATTCGAAGGTGAGGGCGTCGATCCGCCAGGAGAGATTCACCTCTTCGAGGCCGCGGGTGCGCCGGGTCGGGACGATGGCGATGTCGTCGAATCCGTACACCGGCATGGCTCGCTTGGAGCGCCCGATCTCGATCATCTTGCCTTGCTCCCTTGCTCAGGACTTCGACGTGTAGTTCGGTGCCTCGATGGTCATCTGAATGTCGTGCGGGTGTGATTCTCGCAGCCCGGCGGCGGTGATCC
>JBAVKY010000506.1:0-9281 GCA_049688555.1 Propionicimonas sp. | reverse complement strand
GTGTTGGACTGCATTGTCAATCCTTCCTGTGGGCGCCTGTGGCGCGGGAAAAACAACGAAAAACAAAAAGACCTGAGATGCAGGTGACTGCATCTCAGGTCTTGCCCCGTGGCGGGTAACAACCCTGTTGAGCGCTTGCTCACCGCGAACGATAGCAGTATCGCAGCGGGTCGGCGCGACGTGGTGAGGTTGGCGGAATCGCCAGAGTGTGTTGTCCGCCGCGGGGGCTTGGCGCCCCTAGAGGCTGTCGCCGAAGTCGGCGCGGAACTTCGCCACCAGCCTGTCCTGCCAGTCGCCGATGGGCGCGAGGCGTCCGTAGAAGAACCGCAGGATCTCCGGCTCCTCCACGAACTCCAGGCCGCCGATGAGCTCGCGGTTGGCGAAGAGCCAGTCGATCCGGTCGACGGCGTAGCTGACCTGCGACAGGGTGAACACCCGTCGCGGCAGGGCCAGCCGGACGAGTTCCATGTTCGCCATCGGCTCGACGCCGTGGGCGTCCCGCTGCTCCGACAGCGTGCCGCGCTCCATGCCGCGTACCCCGGAGGCGATGAACAACGCCACGGCCAGGGCGCCGGCCGGGTACTGGTTCTGCGGCACGTGCGGCAGGAACCGCATCGCGTCCAGGTGGGCACCGAGCCCGCCGGCCGGGGTGATCACCGGGACGCCGCGCCGGTCGAGATCCTCGACCATGTACTTGATGAACAGCGGACCCTGGCTGATCATGTCCTCGTCCATGGTCTCGTCGAGGCCGACGGTGATCGCTTCCATCTCCCGCACCGACATGCCGCCGTAGGTGAGGAAGCCCTCGTACATCGGCACGAAGCCGCGCATGCTCTTGTACATCGCCTCGTCGCGGATGCAGATGCCGCCGCCCCGTCCGAAACCGAGCTTGCGGGCGGAGAAGTAGATGATGTCCGCGCAGTCGGCGATCGCCCTGGTGATCTCGGGGATCGTCATGTCGGCGCAGTCTGCTTCGCGCTGCTTGATGAAGTACAGGTTGTCGGCGAGCAGGCTGGCGTCCAACACCAACAGCAGGCCGTGCCGGTCGCACGTCGCCTTGACTTCGCGCAGGTTGGCCAGCGAGAACGGCTGCCCGCCGATGAGGTTGGTGCCGGCCTCCATGCGGACGAACGCGATCGCCTCAGCTCCCCGATCGGCGACCAGCGCCTCCAGCGCGTCGACGTCGAAGTTGCCCTTGAACTGGTTGGTGCTGCTCACCTCGAGTCCGGCGGCGTGGATCAGCTCCAGCACCTCGCCGCCGTTCACGGTGACGTGAGCCTTCGACGTCGTGAAGTGGTAGTTCATCGGCACCAGGGTCTCCGGGCGCACCAGCACCTTCGACAGGATGTTCTCGGCGGCCCGGCCCTGGTGGGTCGGCAGGAAGTACGTCATGCCGAAGAGCTCGACCAGCTTGTCGTAGAGCCGGGTGTAGGTGGCGCTGCCAGCGTAGGCGTCGTCGGCGATCATCATGGCCGCGAGTTGCTGGTCACTCATCGCGTTGACCCCGGAGTCGGTCAGCATGTCGAGGAACACGTCCCTGTTCTCCAGCAGGAAGGTGTTGCAGCCGGCGTTGTTCATCGCCTCCAGTCGCTGCTCGATGGGCAGCAGGTTCAGCTTCTGGATGATCCGGACCTTGTGCATTTCCAGGGGGAATTGCTCGCCTTTGAAGAAAGTCACCTTTGACATGTTGTCTCCACAATTTGATTGAGTCTGTGAGGGGTCGATGAGTCTGTGAGGGCCTGCTGGTTCAGCCGCCGGCGGCGTCGCCGGTTCCGCCGTCATCGTAGGGGGCAAGAGCGGCTCGGACGGTCACCGGCCCCGGGTTGGGATGCCGGGTCGGCTGGACGGTTCCGCGAACAGGACAGCAGGACGTCGCGGATCGCCGGGGGTTACACTACGCGGCGTAGTAGTGAAAGGAATCCGCCGTGCGCACGCGACTGCTATCGGGCAACGAAGCAGTTGCCCTCGGAGCCTGGGAAGCCGGGGTTGCCGTCGGCTGTGGCTACCCCGGGACGCCGTCCACGGAGATTCTCGAGGTGTTGAGCCGCCACCGCGAGGTCTACACCGAATGGTCGGTCAACGAGAAGGTCGCCCTCGAAGTCGGGGTGGGCGCCTCGCTGGCTGGGGGCCGGACGCTGGTGACCATGAAGCACGTCGGCGTGAACGTGGCCGCCGACCCGCTGTTCACGGCCAGCTATCTGGGGGTGCGCGGCGGCCTGGTGGTGGTCACCGCGGACGACCCGCAGATGCACTCCTCGCAGAACGAGCAGGACAACCGCCACTACGCGATCGCCGCGAAACTGCCGATGCTGGAACCGTCCGACTCCCAGGAGGCCCGCGAGTTCACCCGGCTGGCGTTCGAGCTGTCCGAGGCGTACGACACGCCGGTGTTCCTGCGGCTGACCACCCGGCTGTCGCACTCCAAGAGCCTGGTCTCGCCCTTCCCGGCGGGGGTGCCCGAGCGTGAGGTGCCACCGGTCGCGCTGGGCTTCGTCAAGAACCCGGGCAAGTACGTGATGATCCCGGGCAACGCCCGCGTCCGTCGGCACGTGGTGGAGGATCGGATGGCGGCCCTGGCCGAGGCGGTGGAGACCCACGCCGCGAACCGGATCGAGTGGCCGAGCGGCGCCACCGACCCCACCGGCACCCCCGGCACCGGCACCACCGGACGGGCGGCGATCGGCGTCATCACCTCCGGCATCCCCTACAGCTACGTCAAGGACGTCGCCCCGGACGCCGCGGTGTTGAAGCTTGGCCTGGTCCACCCACTGCCTCGCCGGCTGATCGAGGAATTCGCCGCCGGCGTCGAGACGCTGTACGTGGCCGAAGAGCTCGACCCGATCATCGAAACCCAGCTGCGAGCCTGGGGGATCGACTGCGTCGGCAAAGAGGCGTTCCCGGCCATCGGCGAGTTCACCCCCGAGATCGTGGCCGCGGGCCTCGGCCGGGCGGTGGCCCAGCCGACGAAGCGGGCGGCCTTCCCGGTGCCGATCCGGCGTCCTGGGCTGTGTGCCGGCTGCCCGCACGACCACGTCTTCGCCGAGCTCCGGCGCAAGCAGATGATCGTCGCCGGCGACATCGGCTGCTACTCCCTCGGCGTGCTGCCGCCCTACGACGCCATGGACACCCTGCTCGCCATGGGCGCCTCGCTGACCATGGCCCAAGGCATGGACGTGGTCGCGCCGCCCGAACAGCGAGGACGGATCGCCGCGGTCATCGGGGATTCGACCTTCGCCCACTCCGGGATCACCGGGCTGCTCAACGCGGTCTGGAACCGCCGCGACGGCCTGTACATCGTGCTCGACAACGGCACCACGGCGATGACGGGCATGCAGCCCAACCCGATGAGCGGCGAGCGCCTAGGGCGCACGGACGCCCCCGGCGTCGATTACTAGTTCCTGGCTAGGGCGTTCAATATCCCGGAGGAGAACTTCGGGATGGTGGACGCCTACGACACCGCCGCGATTTCTGAGGCCATCGACGCGTTGGCCGATCGTCCGGGCGTCCGGCTGCTGGTGGTGATGGGGCTGTGTCTTATCGAAAGTGGCAAGCTCAAGAAGCTGGACAAGCTGGAGGGCAAGAAGGCCGCCCGCAAGCACCAGTTGGCACTGCACCCGATCGGCGCCGCACCCGATCGGGGCGACTCATGAGTGACCCGTTCAACGTCTTGATGGTGGGGGTCGGCGGCCAGGGCATCGTGCTGGCCAGCGACATCCTCGCCGAGGCTGCGGCGCTGGCCGGCCACGACGTCAAGAAGAGCGAGATCCACGGCATGTCGCGGCGCGGCGGCCCGGTGTTCAGTCACGTCCGGTTCGGCGAGCAGGTCCATTCGCCGGTGATCGCCCAGGGCGAGGCCCACGTCGTCCTCGCCCTAGAACCGATGGAACTGCTGCGGTGGGCGCAGTGGGCCGCGCCGGACGCCGCGGCCTGCTACCTGGCGACGCCGATCCTGCCGGTCGGCGTCGATGAGTACCCCGAGGACCTGCACGACGAGATCGCCCGGCTGTTCGGACGGGTCGTCCGGGTCGAGTTGGCCGCGATCCGGCGCAGCGTGCCGATGAAGGTGCGCAACACCGCCCTGCTGGGGGCGGCTTCGGTGTTCGTCCCGCTCGACGCGGAGTACTTCGCCGAGGCGCTGCAGACCCTGTCCCCGCGGGGCAGCTACGAGGCCAATCAGGCCGCCTTCGATACCGGACGGGCCCTGGCCGCCCGGCAGCTGGAAGAGGTCTCCCATGTGGAATGAACCGGCGCAGACGATGCCGCGTGAGCAGTTGCGGGCCCTGCAGTCCGAGCGGCTGCGAGCCCAGGTCGACAAGCTGTACCGCAGGGTGCCGTTCTACCGGGCGCGCCTGGAGGCGGCCGGGGTGACGCCCGACTCGGTGAGGGGTCTGGACGACCTGGCCCGCCTGCCGTTCACGTCGAAGCTCGACATGCGCGAGGTGTTCCCGTTCGGGCTGTTCGCCGCGGATCAGGCCGACATCGTCGAGGTGCACATGTCCTCGGGCACCACCGGCAAGCCGGTGGTGGGGGCCTACACCCGGGCCGACTTGGCGCTGTGGGGCGAAGTGATGGCCCGGACGCTGGACGCCGGCGGCGCCGGCCCGTCCGACATCGTGCAGAACGCCTACGGGTACGGCTTGTTCACCGGCGGCGTCGGCGTCCACTACGGCGGCACCACGCTGGGCGCGATGGTGCTGCCGATGTCGTCGGGCAACACCTTCCGGCAGTTGTCCACCCTGCAGGACTTCGGCACGACGGTGCTCACGTGCACCCCGTCGTACTCGCTGTTCCTGGCCGAGTACGCCGGCGAGCACGGCATCGACCTGGTCGCGGCCCCGCTGCGGGCCGGCTTCTTCGGCGCGGAGCCGTGGAGCGAGGGGATGCGCGCCGACATCGAAGCCCGGCTCGGCATCAAGGCCTACGACATCTACGGACTGACCGAAATCATCGGCCCAGGCGTCGGCGGGGAGTGTCAGGCCCAGGACGGCCTGCACATCTTCGAAGACCACTTCTACCCCGAAATCATCGACCCGGACACCGGCGCCGTGCTGCCAGCCGGCGAACGGGGCGAGTTGGTGCTGACCACGCTGACCAGGGAGGGCACCCCGGTGCTGCGGTACCGCACCCGGGACATCACCTACCTGATGGACGAGCCGTGCCCGTGCGGACGGACGTCCCGGCGGATCCATCGCCTGATGGGACGCAACGACGACATGCTCATCATCCGCGGCGTCAACGTCTTCCCGCAGCAGGTGGAAGAGGTGCTGCTGCGCGTCGAAGGTGTCGAGCCGCACTACCGGCTGATCGTCGACCGCGAGCACTCCATGGACTCCCTCGAAGTCGAGGTCGAGATGGCCGAGTCGCTGTTCTCCGACGAGGTTCGGGTCGTCCTGGCGCTGGAGCGCCGGGTCGAGCACGAGCTGCGGGTGACCCTCGGCATCCAGACCACGGTGACCCTGGTGAACCCGAAGACGATCGAACGCAGCGAAGGCAAGGCCAAACGGATCGTCGACCGGCGATCCGTCACGACGAGTGCCTGAGGAGCGCGACGTGATTCTGCGACAGGTGTCGGTGTTCCTGGAGAGCAAGCCGGGCCGGATGGCCCCGGTGATGCGGCAGTTGGCTGAGCGTGGGGTCAACCTGCGCGCGCTGATGTTGGCCGAGACGGATCGGTTCGGGATCCTGCGGTTCATCCCCGACGACGCCGATCGGGCGCTGGCCGCCGTTTCGGAACTCGGGGTCACCGCTCGGATTTCTGAGGTCGTCGGCGTCGAGGTGCCGGACCGTCCCGGTGGTCTCGCCGACATCCTGGCCGTGTTCGAGGGGACCGACGTGAACGTCCAGTACCTGTATGCCGAGCTGGCCGGACGCGGCGATCGCGCGTTGCTCGTGCTGCGGCTGGAACCCCTTGACCGGGCGTTGGCGCTGCTGGATGCCGCCGGTCTCTCGTGACCGTCATGATGGACCCCATGAACCGAGCGATCTTCCTCGATGTCGACGGGACCTTCGTCAACGACCGCGGGGTCGTCCCCGCCTCGGCCCGCGCCGCGGTGACGAGCGCGCGCGCCAACGGACACCTGGTCTTCCTGTGCACCGGCCGCTCGCTGGCCGAGCTGTGGGACGACATCATGTCGGTGGGCTTCGACGGGGTGATCGCCGCGGCCGGCGGCTACGTCGAGGTCGGCGGCCAGGTGCTGCTGCAGAACCACTTCTCGCTCGAAGACGTCCGCCACGTCGTCGACTTCTTCGCCGCGAATGGTGTCGAGTACTACCTCGAAGCCAACGCGGGGCTGTTCGGCAGCCCGGGCGCCAAGCCCCGGTTGCGCGAGTTGCTGTACGGAGGCGTCACCGACGAAGACGTGCTGGCCGAGCTCGAACGGGGTCTCGGCCCGTTCATCGACTCCCTGATCGAGGGCGCGGACGTGATCCGCGACGACATCAACAAGGTGTCCTTCCTCGACTCGGCGGTCACCCTGGAGACCATCAGGGCCGAATTCGGCGGCAGCCTGCGGGTGATCCCGACCACCGTCCCCCAGTTCGGTCCGCACAGCGGCGAGATCTCCCTGGCCGGCATCACCAAGTCGAGCGCCATCGAGGCGCTGATCACGTACCTGGACATCGCCCGGGCCGACACCATCGCCTTCGGCGACGGCCTTAACGACCTCGACATGCTGGAATACGTGGCGGTCGGGATCGCCATGGGCAACGCGGACCCCGCCCTCCAAGCGGTGGCCGACGGGCTCACCGGCACCCCGGACGAGGACGGCATCGCCACCGGGTTCGCCGAACTGGGGCTGATCTGATGACCCGCAAGGCGGTCTTCGTCGACGTCGACGGCACCCTGCTCACCGAGGAGGGTCGCGTCCCCGACAGCGCCCGGGACGCGATCCGCGCCGCCCGTGACCGGGGCCACCTGGTCTTCCTGTGCACCGGACGCTCGCTGGGTGAACTGTGGGGGGACGTGCTGGCGGTCGGTTTCGACGGGATCGTCGCGGCCGCCGGGGCCTACGTGGAGGTGCGCGGCGAGGTCCTGGCGCACCGCACCGTTCCAGTGGCGGAGTTGCGCGCGCTGATCGACTACCTCACCGAACGAGCGGTGGAATTCAAGGTCGACACCAACCACGCCGTGTACGGCAGCCCCGGTGCCCCTGACCACCTGCGGGCCACGATGGCCGCGTTCTTCGGCGATACCGAACTCGGCGTTGAGCAGACGGCGTCGTACAGCCGCTTCGCGGACGTGATGATCACCGGCGAGAACCTGATCCGCACCGACGTGAACAAAGTGTCGTTCCTGCACTCCGAGGTCACCATCGACGAAATCCGCGACCGCTTCGCGGGCATCTTCGACGTGATCCCGAGCAGCGTCGACTTCTTCGGCGCCAACAGCGGGGAGATGTCGGTAGCGGGGATCACCAAGGCCACGGGTATCGCCACGGTGTTGGAGCACCTCGGCATCGCCCGCGAGGACACGGTCGCTTTCGGGGATAGCCACAACGACTTGGACATGCTGGCGTTCGTGCAGGTGGGTGTGGCGATGGACTCGGCGCACCCGGATGTCATCGCGGTGGCCGACCGGACGACGCCCAGCCCCGACGACCACGGCATCCACGCGGGCTTCAAGGCCCTCGGCCTGATCTGAGCGCGCTCCCTCACCGGTTGACCCGGCGCCCTTCCCGTCCACGGCTGTGAGCTCGTCCCTCTCGACCTTGCGCCCCTCCCGTCGGACCGTGCGCCCTTTCCTTAGGAACTCAGAGTCGGACGGGGGCGGACGATCGGGGCGGACGATCGGCAGCGGACGGGCCCGTCCGGACGGCAGGGCGCGTCGGCTCGAGTGTCTCGGCGTGGCTTAGGGTAAAGGCATGCCTGCTGGGGAAAACAGACCGCTGTCCGCCCGGATCGCCCCGGTCGATGTGGTGGACATCTTCGTCTACGTGGTCGTGCTGAACCTGGCCGCGCAGTACCTGCCCCTAGTGATCACCGAGACCTTCACTCTTTCCCTGCTCACCGCCGTCCTGCTCAAGGTGGTGCTCGAAGTCGTGGTCGCGGTGAAGAACCGCTTCAAGGCGCGGTTCAAGGCGGCCACGACTCCCGCCGGGAAGGTCGGGGCGGGGCTGCTGCTGTGGGGCCTGCTCGTGAGCAGCAAGTTCGTCATCTTGGAACTGGTGGCGTTCGTCTTCGGGGACCGGGTGAGCCTGGGCAGCTTCTGGTCGGTCACCGGTCTCATCATCGTGTTGATGCTGGCGCGGGGCGGAGTGCGCCGCTTGATGGCGGAACCCGACGCCCTCGTCCAGGAATGAGCGGCTGGTGCGATCGGTTGCCACCGTCAGGAGGGCACGTGCGGGGCAAGATCGTCGTCCGCCTCTGAGGCCGGCGCTGTAGCGTCACCCCATGCGTGGACTCCGAGGTACCTGGCTGTTCCTGGTGGCGATCGTGGTGGTGTACCTCGCACCGCTGGCCTTTGGCGGCGTGCTGGCGATGACCGCCCCTCAGCAGTCGGTGGAGGCTCGCCAGGCGGCCAGTCTCGCGGTGACTACGCTGTTCGCCTTCATGGTGAACCCGATCGCCTGCATGGCTGCCGGGTTCTTCGTCGGCTGGCGGCGGGGGTTCGTGTGGGCGTTCCCGATCGTGGCCGCGCTGCTGTACGTCCCGGTCGGACTGGCTGCACTGGGCGCGCGCGGGCTGGTGTATTCGGCGATCTACCTGGTCTTCGGCATGCTCGGTTGGTGGTTCGGCTGGCAGGTCCACCAGCGCCAGCAGTCCGACTCAGCCGGCTGACCCTCGGCTGGCTGACCCTCAGCGGGCGTGTTCGGCGACGGCCGCTGCGACCTGGGTGAAACGGCCCTTCGCCAGCCGTCCGGCGGTGCGACGCACGCGCTGCGGGTCGACCCGGAGGATGCGGTTCACGCGCACCTCACTGGCCCGACCCTCCGCGTCCCAGGAGCCGGTGCCGATGTCCACCCAGTAGCGGCCCTCGGCCGCCTCCTGTGCGGCGTCGATGTCGTGGTCCTGGCTGGTGAGCGGCAGCGCCAGCAGCCACGGGCCGTCCGTCCCGATCACGAGGACGGGACGGTCCTTGCCCTGGCTGTGGTCCTCCTCGTAGGGGACCCACGTCCACACCACTTCGCCCGGGTCGGCGACCCGATCGTCGTTGGGTGCGTAGCGCAGCACCGGGATGCCCGTGAAGTCACCCGGGTAGTCCGTCGTCGCCGGGGCCGGCGTCGCGGGTGCCGTGCCTCGCTGCCCGGACGGACGCGGGCCGCGGGAGGGACGGGGTGCCGGCG
>JBAVKY010000505.1:0-3837 GCA_049688555.1 Propionicimonas sp. | reverse complement strand
CACCGCCCCCCTGGACCGGGCCAAGACCGTGCCGCTGAAGAAGCTGCTCGACCAGGTCGCCGCCGGCGTGCGCGACCCCGACATCGTGTCCAGCATCGCCGGCCGCCTGGCCCGCCTGGACCGCGCGATCAGCCCCGCCGACCGCACCGAACTCACCGCCGCCGCCGGAACCGACCTGTCCGACCTCGTGCGCACCCTCACCGACGCCGTCGACATCGACCACGCCGCCGACAAAGCCGCCGCCGACCACCACACCGACGACCCCACCCGCTCCCAGATCGAGACCGCGCGCACCTCCCTGATCGAAGACGCCATCCGGGTCCTCGCGGAGCGGCCCACGCTGCGGGCCAAGATCCTCGACGTGCGCCGCTCCTACACCCAGGTCCTCGACGAGACCAGCACGGACACCGTGATCGACGTCGGCTACTCCCGTGACGCCACCGACCGCGCCCGGGAGACCATCACCAGCTGGCAGGCCTTCGTCACCGAGCACAAGGACGACATCGACGCCCTGCAGATCCTCTACTCCCGCCCCTATGGCAAACGTCTCACCCTGCGCGCCATCAAGGAACTCGCCACCGCGATCAACCGGCCCCCCTACAACTGGACCCCCGACCGGCTCTGGACCGCCTACCAAGCCCTCGAAGCCTCCCGCGTCCACGGCTCCGCCGGCACCCAGTTCACCAACCTCATCAGCCTCGTCGACAAAGCCCTCCACCCCGACACCGACCTGGTCGCCTACCCGCTCACCGTCGACGAGCGCTACCACCACTGGCTCGCCCAGCAAGAACAAGCCGGCACCACCTTCACCAGCGAACAGCGCATCTGGCTCGACCGGATCAAGGACCACCTCGCCACCAGCCTGACCATCGCCCCCGACGACTTCGAACTCGAACCCTTCACCAGCCACGGCGGCTACGCCCGCGCCAACACCGCCTTCCACGGCCAACTCGCCGCCCTCCTCGACCGACTCACCCAAGAGCTCGCCGCATGACCCAACTACCTCCGGGGTGGGCGCCGGCGTTGCTTGGCGAGGTTGCTGCCACGTCGCTCGGAAAGATGCTCGATTCCAAGCGCAACACCGGTGCGAACCCGGTCCCCTACCTGCGCAACATCAACGTGCGCTGGGGCGCCTTCGACCTTCGCGACCTCCTGACGATGGACATCCGGCCAGACGAACTCGACCGAGTCCTGGCTCGCCGCGGCGACGTCATCGCCTGCGAAGGCGGAGAGCCAGGAAGGGCGGCAGTCTGGCCGCACGACGAGCCCATAGCCATTCAGAAGGCCCTCCACCTCATAAGGCCGAAGGCCGGCATTGACCCCCGTTTCCTTGCCCTCCTGCTGCGGTATCAAGCGTCATCGGGGCAGTTGGATCGCCTGTTCACGGGGACCACGATCAAGCACCTGCCGCAAGAGAAGCTTCGTCTCGTCGAGGTCCCGATTCCTCCCACCTGCGAGCAGGAGCGGATCGTGGTCGCGATCGAGGAGGCGTTCTCCCTGCTCGACGCCGGGGAGACTGCCCTGCACAACACCCGAACACGGCTCAAGCGGATGCGCGACTCCGTCCTCACCGCAGCCGTCACCGGCCAACTCGTCCCCCAAGACCCCACCGACACCCCCGCGACGAGCCGTCTGGTGGCCATAGGGTGCGAGTGCCCGGAGCAGGCGCCAAAGGCGCTTCCGAGAGGTTGGGCTGTCGCGTGCCTCTCTGCGCTCTTGGCCGAGACCATCGGCGGCGTGTGGGGTTCCGACCCCGGAACAGATGAGGTCGACGTTCGTGTAATCCGGGTCACCGAGATGCGCCCCGACGGATCGCTCGACCCGACCACCGCCGCCAAACGATCGATCAAGCGGAGCCAACTGAAGAGTCGCGAGCTCCGGATTGGCGACCTACTGCTGGAGAAGTCCGGTGGTGGTCCCACTCGCCCAGTGGGGCGGGTCGGGATGGTGCGGGGCCTCGAGTCGACGGCTGTCTGCGCCAACTTCATGCAACTACTCCGAGCCGATGAGCGGCTCATGACTCCCGCATACCTCGAGGTGCTCCTACGAGCCTTCCATGTTGCGGGCGGTACGGCTGCACTGCAGACGGCGACAACCAACATCCGGAACCTGAAGATGAAGGACTATTTCGCGCAGATCCACGCGGTTCCCCCGCTGGAGGAGCAGGTGCGGATCGTGGCTGAGGTGGAGCGGCAGTTCTCATTCATCGAGACGGCCGAGCGGGCCGTGGACTCGACCCTGGGGCGTTCGGCGGGGTTGCGCCGGTCGGTGCTGAAGGCGGCGTTCGAGGGCCGACTGGTGCCCCAGGATCCGGCGGATGAGCCGGCGTCGGTGTTGCTGGAGCGGATCGCCGCCGAGCGTCGGGCGGCCGCCCCGAGTAAGCGTGCGCCGCGTGGGGCGCGGGGGAAGGTGGTGGCGTCGTGAGTGAGTCCAGTGCCCTGGTGGCGAAGTTGTGGAACTTCTGCAACGTGCTGCGCGATGACGGGGTGTCCACGATCGAGTACGTCGAGCAGCTGACCTACCTGCTGTTCCTGAAGATGGCCGACGAGCGGGCCGAGGCCGGCATGGGCAGCGTGGTCCCGGAAGGGTTGAACTGGCAGTCGCTGCTGGACCGTGACGGCGACGAACTGGAGGTGCACTACCGGCACATCCTCACCGAGCTGGGCAAGCAGCCCGGCACGCTGGGCACGATCTTCCGCAAGGCGCAGAACCGGATCCAGGACCCGGCGAAGTTGCGGAGGCTGGTGGTGAACCTGATCAACGAGGAGACCTGGACCGCGGTCGATGCCGACTTGAAGGGCGACGCGTACGAGGGGCTGCTGCAGAAGGGTGCGGAGGACACCAAGTCCGGCGCGGGTCAGTACTTCACCCCGCGTCCGTTGATCCGGGCGATGATGGCCTGCCTGTCCCCCCGCCCCGGGGAGACGGTCGCGGACCCGGCGTGCGGCACGGGCGGGTTCCTGCTCGCGGCGCATGAGTGGGTGGTCGATCACCACATCGCCGAGATGGACGCCGATGACAAGCGGTTCCTGCGCGACTCCACGGTGCACGGCTGGGAGATCGTGGACGGCACCGCCCGGTTGTGTTCGATGAACCTGCTGCTGCACGGCATCGGCACCCCGACCGGGCCGAGCCTGGTCACCGTCGGGGATGCGCTGCGGGCCGATCCGGGGGTGCGGTTCGACCTGGTGGCGGCGAATCCGCCGTTCGGACGGAAGTCGTCGATGACGATGGTCAACGAGGCCGGGGAGGTCGAGCGGGAGGACCTGGTCATCGTCCGCGACGACTTCTGGGCCTCCACGAGCAACAAGCAACTGAACTTCCTGCAGCACATCAAGACGATGCTGCGGGTGAAGGGGCGAGCCGCGGTGGTGCTGCCCGACAACGTGCTGTTCGAGGCCGGGGCTGGGGAGACGATCCGCCGCCGACTCATGGCCGAGTGCGACCTGCACACCATCCTGCGCCTGCCCACCGGCATCTTCTACGCCCAAGGCGTGAAGGCCAACGTGCTGTTCTTCGACCGCAAGCCGGCCGCAGCCGAGGCGTGGACCACGGCGGTGTGGGTGTACGACCTGCGCACCAACATGCACTTCACCCTGAAGACCAAGCCGCTGCGGTACGCCGACCTGGCCGACTTCGTGGCCGCATACCAGCCGCAGGACCGCTCGGCGCGAGTGGAGTCCGAGCGGTTCCGCCGGTTCGCCTACGAGGAGATCGTCGCCCGGGACAAGGCCAACCTCGACATCACCTGGCTACGCGACGACACCCTCGACGACGGCACCGCCCTGCCCCCACCGGCGGTACTGGCCGCCGAGATCGTCGAGGAACTCGAAGCAG
>JBAVKY010000504.1:0-2517 GCA_049688555.1 Propionicimonas sp. | reverse complement strand
ACCGGCGTGATCGCGATGGCGAACACCAGCTGGATCACGATGACCACGACGGAATCGATCGTCATAGCGCCACCAGCATGAGGACGAGGACGAGCGCTGCGAAGGAGAACCCGACGTAGCGGTGGATGCTGCCGTTCTGGATCGTGCGGGCGAGATCCCCGAACCGCACGGCCCAACGGGTTGCCGGCAGGTAGAGCCGATCCTCGATCACGTCCCCGGTCTCCTGGGTGAAGGTCATCTGCTCAATGAGCAGGGGCGACTCTTCGTGGCGAACCACGTCAACGAGCTGGCTGGCCTGCAGCGGGGAGCGGAACACCCGGACCAGCGGCTCGGAGTAGCTGGTGGCGTTGTACTCCATGCGTGGGCTCGTCCGCTCGCCGCCACAGCCCCAGGCCAGCTCGACGTCTCGGCGGGGGTGCCGTCGGGCCAGGGCAACGTTCACCGCGACCAGCGGGACCAGGGTCGCCAGCGTCAACAAGGTGAGCGCGAGCGGGTCGAGGACCACGCCAACAGCGCCGAGAACCAGCCCGGCGCCACCCGTGGTCGCCACTCCCGCTGCCGAGACCGCAGCAGCCAGTGCTTGGGCGAGGGGACCGGGAACCAGCCCGAGACCGACGACCACGACTGCACCGAGAACCATCGCCGAGCGCATCGCGGGGCCGGCCTCATGGGCATCCGCCGCAGCCTGGGTGCGCGGCCTGGCTAGGAAGCCGATGCCGTAGGCCTTCACGAAGGTGAGCAGTCCGAGACCGACGGTCAGGGCGACGATCCCCATCGTGATCGGGATCACGATGGCGAGCAGCCGGTCACTCCCGGCGTCCACGTGGATCAGCCCCTGCAACAGCACCCACTCGGCCACGAAGCCTGAGGTGACCGGCAGCGCGGCGGCACCTAGGGCGCCGATGCCGAAGGTGACCGACGTCCAGGGCATGCGGGCGGTCAGGCCGCCGAGCAGGTCGAGGTCGCGCTCACCGGTGGCGTGCAGCACGGAGCCGGCGCCGAGGAACAGGACGGACTTGAAGGCCGCGTGGCTGACGGCCAGCAGCAGCGCTGCGACCAGGGCGACGTCGGCCACCGCGTCCTGGCCGGAGTCACGCAGCAGGAGCCCGACCCCGATGGCGGTCGTGATCAGGCCGATGTTCTCGGTGGTCGAGTAGGCGAGCAGCTTCTTCACGTCGGCCTGGACCGAGGCCTGCAGGATGCCGTACAGAGCGGAGACCGCCCCCAGGGTGATCAGCACGATCGACCACCACCGCGGCCCGTGCGGCAACAGCCGCAGGGTGACCAACAGGAAGCCGTACACGCCCATCTTCACCATCGCAGCGGACATCGCCGCCGACATGTGACTGGGGGCCTCCGGGTGCGCCCGCGGCAACCAGACATGCACCGGGACGAGACCGGCCTTGGTGGCGAACCCGGCCACCAGCAGGACGAAGGCCACAGTGGCCGCCGAGCCCGAGATGCCCGCAGCCGCCATCGTGGCCCAGGAGGTGCCACCGGCAGCGGCGGCCAACACGCCGAACCCGGCCAGCAACAGGAGAAAGCTCAGGTGGGTCATCACCGAGTACCACACGGCCGCCCGCCGCACCGGCTCCCGGCTGGCGTGGTCAGCCAACAGCAGCACCGTGGAGCCACCCGCCATCAGCTCCCAGGCCAACAGGAACGTGATCGCGTCAGTCGCGGCAGGCACCAGCTGCATGCCGACGGCGAAGACCGCGAACCCCGTCCATCCCGTGCGGGACGCCGCCGGGCCGTGCGCGTAGCCGATGCCGAAGAGGGCGGCCAGCGCGACCACCACCCCCGCCAGCGCCATGAACAACCCACCCAGACGGTCGGGGGCGAGCAGCAGCGGCTCCAGCGGCGCGGCCAGAGGGAGCGCCACCGGGAGCTGCAGACCCACCCCCACAACGCCGAGGAGGGCGGCCGTCCCGGTAACGGCTGCGCCGATCCCCGCAGCGACCAGAGCGCCGCCGGCGCAACCGTTTCGCACCCGGGCAGGGGCCACGACGGCGGCGAGGATCGCGAGGGCGCCCAGCAGGAGTTGTGCGAGCAGGCCGGCGTCCACCACGGTCAGGGTGGCCTCGAGCACGGTCATTTCCCGGTCACCGCACGCAAGGCGGCGATGATGGCCTCCGGCGCCGGCGGGCAGCCCGGGACATGCACGTCCACGGTCACGAAGTCGTCCACCGAGCCGGCAACGGCATAGGAGCCGGCGAACAGCCCGCAGCCGCGGGTGCAGTCTCCGATGGAGACCACCACCCTCGGGTTCGGGACGGCGTCGATGGTGTTGGCCAGCGGTTCGGCCATGTTCTGGGTGACCACCCCGGTGACGGCAACCACGTCGGCATGCCGGGGCGACGCAACCAGCCGGGCACCGATCCGCTCCGCGTCATAGACCGGACCGAAAGCCGCACCCACCTCGAGCTCACACCCATTGCAGGAGCCGGCGTCGACGTGGCGCACCTGGACGCTGCCGCGCAACGATCGCGGGGGTACAAAACCGGCGCGAACCTGAAT
>JBAVKY010000503.1:0-1985 GCA_049688555.1 Propionicimonas sp. | reverse complement strand
GATCTGCTCGGCTTCACGTCGCCCCGCCCCCACCAGGCCTTGGGCGGTCAGCGTGGCCTCTGCCAGGATCTGCTCTCGGTCACGTTCTGCGGCGGCCCGGAGAGCGCTGGCCTCCTCCCGCGCCGCCTGGAGCTCGGCGGCGGTCTGGGCACTGAGCTGTTCCCGGATTCGGGTGATGTCGGCGATGGTCGAGGCTTGGGAGGCGTCCAAGGCCAACCGTGCCTCGGCGGACGCCTGCTGTGTCACCGCCTCCGCTTCGGCGACCATCTTCGAAGCCTGTTCCTCGGCCGACTTCAAGAGCTCTGCCGCTTGAGACTCTGCGGCCTTGAGGAGACCGCGGGTGTGTGCGCCGAGCTTGGAGTAGTCGGTGTCGTCCACCCGCAGGTTGGCTTCCGTCAACCGCCGCTGGACGTGCCGCAACTGCCTCTTCACGCCTGCCAATTGGGCCTCGACGTCACGAACGTAGGCATCGACGGCACCCCGGTCGTATCCACGCAGGGAAAGGGGGAAGTTGCCGGCAGCGGAGGCGGTCTCGTCGAAGAGTTCGAGGCCGGTGGTGTCTTCAGCGGGGGGAGTCACTGTTGATCCTTTCTGCGAACCTGGCGGACGCGTGTTCGAGTCCGCCATCGGTTCTCGATGCTACTCGCTGGAACGACAGGGACCGGCGCGACTCGGCCCGGCCCCGACAGGGACCGGGCCGAGTTTCCAGCTCAGTGCGTGCCCGGCTCCACGATTTCGAGGAGCACGCCGCCCACGTCCTTGGGATGGGCGAAGTTGATCCGCGAGCCACCGGTCCCGATCTTGGGTTCCGGGTAGAGGAGGCGCACCCCTCGCTCGCGCAACGTCGCGCTGACAGCGTCGATGTCGGTCACGCGGTAAGCCAACTGCTGCATACCCGGACCGCTCCGAGCCAGGAACTTGCCGATCGCTGAGTCCTCGCGCAAAGGTGCGAGCAGCTGGATCTGCGCATTCTCCGGGCCCTGGGTGCCCGTGCCGATCATGGCCTCTTCGACGCCCTGCTCTTCGTTGGTTTCCCGGTGGAGCACCCGCCAGCCCATAACCTCGGTGTGGAACTTGATGGCCTCGTCCAGGTCGGGAACGGCAAGCCCGACGTGGTCGATGCACACGAAAAGATCATCATTCTGCATACCCCAACCTTTCCACAACCAATGCGGTAGTGCTTGGGTTTGGTCAACAAGCAGAGCGCAACACCCACCGATGTTGGTGGGACCCCCATGATCGGGGTCCCACCGCGGTCACTGTCAGCCGAGGACGGCGTTGACCACTTCGCGGGCCTCCTCCTGCACGAGCTTCAGGTGGTCGGGACCCTTCAGGGATTCGGCGTAGATCTTGTACACGTTCTCAGTCCCTGAGGGAAGTGCGGCAAACCACGCGGACTCGGTGACCACCTTGAGGCCACCGATGGCGGCTCCGTTGCCCGGTGCGTTCGTGAGCGTCGCCACGATCGGTTCCCCGGCCAGGTCGGTGGCGGTGACATCACTGGGGGACAGCTTGGCAAGCTTCGCTTTCTGTTCCCGGCTGGCGGGCGCGTCCACGCGGGCGTAGGAGGATGCCCCGTGCCGCTCCTCGAGTTCGGCATACAGCTGGCTCGGCGACTTTCCGGTCACCGCCTTGATCTCGGAAGCGAGCAGGGCAAGAAGGATGCCGTCCTTGTCGGTGGTCCAGGTGGAGCCGTCCAGGGCCAGGAACGAGGCCCCGGCCGACTCTTCGCCACCGAAGCCGATATCGCCGCTCATCAACCCGGGTACGAACCACTTGAATCCGACCGGCACCTCGACCAGGCGACGGCCAAGGTCGGCAGCCACCCTGTCGATCAGCGACGAGGAAACCAGGGTCTTGCCGATTCCGGCATCCGGACGCCAGTTCTCCCGGTGGCTGAACAAGTACTGAATCGCCACCGCCAGATAGGCATTCGGGTTCATCAGCCCGTAATCGGACGTCACGATCCCGTGCCGGTCGGCGTC
>JBAVKY010000502.1:0-6831 GCA_049688555.1 Propionicimonas sp. | reverse complement strand
GATGGCGACCGAGGCCGCGAGTACGAAGGCATCGATGACCGACGTCGACGAGGCGGAGACGGTGATGCCGGTCGCCGCCCGCAAGTCGGCGTTGACTGCCTGCGCCTTGACCGCGATCGGGTCTGCGCCGCCCCATTCGGCCCAGCCGATGAGGTTGCGGGCGATGGAGACGCCGATCGCCACTGCCTTCTGGGAGCCATCAGGCGCAAGGGCGAGGGCGGCGGAGATCGCCGCGATCACCGCCGTGATGGTGGACGAGTTCGTCGTCGTGATCTCGATGGACCCGGTGGTCGCGCCCCAGCCAGCCGTCACCTGCGAATTCGCGACGTTCGCGATGGTGTGGCCAGCGATGAGGTTGACCGCGGTGGCGCCGCCGCCGCTGAAGGACGTCGCCCCGCCCGACACCGACGCCGACAAGGCGATCGCGGACGCCGTGGAGGTCGCATCGATCGCGCTGCTCTCGGCGGCCGTCACCCTGACGCTGCCACCGGACCGGACCAACGGCACGTTGGTGATGGCCGCCTCGGTCGCGGTGCGGATGTCGTTGCGCGAGACGCTGAGCGCGACGGTGACTGCGACCGCGCCCTTGTCCTGGCTGGGGTTGGTGCCGAGGTTGACGGAGACCGCGATCGCGGGGGCGCTGACCGTCGAGGTGATCGTGGCACTGTCCGCGGCGGCCACCGTGACGTCGCCGCCGGCGACGATGGACGGTCCGTCGGTGAGGAGTGCCTGGGTCACGGTGCTGACCTTGTTCATCGCGATCACGGCGCCCACCGCGATGGACTTCAGCGCCGAGGGTTCCGGCGGCTTCTCGGGCGTGTCGGCGGGCTTATCGGCGGGCTTCTTCTCCTCGTCGGTCTTGGGCGGCTCGGGCGGTTTCGGTAGCGTCGTGACCGCGACCGTGAGGACGGACGACTTCACGTGGGACGTGATCGCCGCGGCGGTCTCAGCCTTGATCGCGATCCCGTCGGCAGCGCTTACCGTCGATCCGGTGACCGTCGCTGCTGAGGTGGCCGGGTTCTCCTCGCCGATGCCCAGGCCGAGTAGGGCGTCCGCAAAGTTGAACAGGATGTTCTGGGAGTCCCACCCGATGGAGTTGAAGGCGATCGTGATGCCGACGCCCGTGTTCGCGGCCTGGGTGCGGCTGGTGATCTCTGCGGTGATGGTGGAGGTGTTCTGCGCGCTCACCAGGACGCCGCCGCTGGCGGCCGTGAGCGCGCTGTTGGTGACGGACGCCGCCGCGCCGCTGAGCACCAGGTTCGTCGCGGCCATGATGTTGAGGGCCCAGCCCGAGGTCGCCTCGACGACCACGCTGCTGAGGTCGTTGGCCCGGATGGTCGCGGTCTCCAGAGCGGTGACCGAAACCCCGGCCGGCCCGGTGACCGTCAGGTTCGTGATCTCCGAGCGGACGCCGCCCCGCACGTCGTTGCTGACGAAGACCAGGCCGACCCCTTGGCCGTCCACACCGCCGGACAGGAAGCCGCCCCAGTAGGCGCTGTAGGTGCTCATGAACGTCAGTGCCTCGTCGAGGTAGACCTTCAGCCACGAGGTACTCGAGTAGTCCTCGGTCCCAAGGTTCCGGCTTGCGCCGTCCGCGCCTAGCCACGTGTACACGCTGCCGTCGGCCACCCGGACCAGGTCGCCGTGATAGAGCTTCCGCGTGCCGGAGTTGGTGGTGTAGGCGTAGTCCTGGAGCGCGGCGCTGATCAAGCCCGCGTAGGCGCTCAGCCCGAAGTCGTTGATCACCTGGGTGAGCTGCCGCATGAACGTGTCGGCGTAGATCTCGGCGGCCTCCTCGGTGGAGACGGTGACGGCCCCGCCGGCCTTGAGGGTGCCGCGGGTGGGGCCGGTCTGCTCGTTCGTGGCGCTGGTCTTGACGTTCACCATGTTCTTGGCGATGAGGAGGCCCACGCTCCACCCGGACGACCCGGTCACCATGATGCAGATCATCGACGTGTCGTTCGTGCTCTCGGCGTTGATGACGGCCTCGTTGACGCCGATCACCGACACGTCACCGCCCGCGTCGACGGTCGAGTCAGTGATCCGGCCCTCGACCAGAGCCGGGTCCTGGTTGCCGAAGGCGTCCGAGATCAATGGATCGCCGAGGATCGCGTCCACCGCATTGAACAGGATGTTCTGCGACTTCCAGCCGATCGAGTTGAACGCCAGCGTCACGCCGACGGTCTTCCCGGCGGACTGGGTCAGGTTGGCCGTCCTGGCGTCCAACTGCGACAGGTTCCGGGCCTCGACGAGGACGTCGGCGTCTGTCGTCACGGTCGAGTCGACGATCGTGGCGCGGGCCTCGGACAAGACGATGTTCGTGGCGATGACGCCGCCGACCGCAATGGAATCGCCGCTGCTCGAGGCGAACGAGCCGCCACCGGACGAGATGATCGAGGCGTCCGAGACCGCCCTGAGGAAGGCTTGCTCAAGCGCCCGCACCGTGACGCTGGCGGCAGTCACGTTGGCCGTGTCGATGCTGGCGACAGCGCCACTGCGCACGTCGTTCATCACGACGAGGCCGCCGACGGCGTAGGCGTCCGACTTGTCGAAGTCGAGACCCTGCGGGATCAACTGCGCGAGCAGCACCAGCTTCCACCAACCGAGATCGGTGTACGGATGCAGCGGCGCACTGAGGTCGACGGTCGTGGCGTCCGTGCCCATCCACTGGTACACCGAGCCCGGGACGCCACCCATTGGCAGCCACAGGTCGGGGTCCGTGTAGTCCACGAGCCCGAGGTCGAGCGTTGTGTCGTCGTCACCGAGGAACTGGTAGACCGAGTCGCTTTCGCCCGCGACGAGTGCCCACGTCGTCGGGTCGGCGTAGTTCGCCGCGCCGAGGTCGAGGCGAGCGTTGGGGCCGCGGTAGCGGTACACCGAACCGGGCTCGCCGGAGCCGGTGAAGTCGTCGGCCAGCTGGACGGTCTCGCCGGTCATCAGCAGGCGCTTGCCCGACTTCGACGTAAAGACCGGGTCGGCGTAGCCGGCGGCCACCCGGACCTGGTTGCCGTTGTCCAGCCTGGTCAGGCCGGCGTCGGAGCTGCAGTCCTCGGCGATGAAGTCATTGGCGATCCGGACGCGGTCCCCGAAGCCGAGACTGCGCGTGCCCTCGCTGGTGAGGTAGTCGGCCGGGATGAGGTTGTTCAGTTCCTGCTGGGCGACGTTCATACCGCCGGTGTTGAACGTGGTCGACGAGGTGACGACGGTGACGTCCGCCCAAATCGCCGTGCTGTCCTTGGCCTCGACGACGACCACTCCGGCGACGTCGACGACGACCCGGTTCTTCGTGCTGGTCGTGGCCGGGGCCCACAGCCGGGTGTCGGTGTAGTCCTGTGCGTTGAGGTCGATGCCGCCGCCGGTGAGGGCGTCCCCGACGAACTGGTAGGTGGCGTTGGGGGTTCCGCCGATCTTCGCCCACAGCGCGGCGTTTCCGTAGTCCTGCCGGTTCAGATCGAGCTCGACCGGGACGAGGACCTGGCCGGACTTGGATACGAGCGGCCCGATGTAGCGGTAGGTGGCCCCCGGCGTCCCGCCGATCGGCGTCCACAACCTGGTGTCGGTGTAGTCCTGGGCGTTGAGGTCGCGCGCCGCGCCGTCCAGTCCGACGTAGCGGTAGGTCCGGCCCGGCTGGCCGCCGACCTTCACCCACGGCCCACTCGCGTAGTTCTGCGCATTCAGGTCCACGGTGGCCGGGGTGCCCGTGTACTGGTAGGTCCCGCCCGGGACGCCCCCGAGCCGGGTCCAGGCACCCGTGGCGTAGTTCTGCGAGCTGAGACCGAGGGTCGTGGTGGCGCCCGTCCAGCGGTAGACCGCACCCACTTCGCCGCCGGCGTAGCCCTCGGAGACCAGGACGGTGTCGCCCGCCGCGACCGACCGGGTGCCCGAGCCGCTCTCGTACGTGGCGCCGGCGTAGCCGCGCAGCCAGTTGGTGGTGATGGCGTAGTCCTGGATACCGAGGTTGACGTCCGCGGTCGGGACGCCGAGCCAGGTGTAGACGCGACCGGGCTTGCCGCCGCCGGCGTAACCCTCGGACACCACGACGGCGTCCCCGGTCGCCAAGTCCACGACGCCCGAACCGCTGGCGTAGCGTCCCACGACCCCGTACGACGGCGACAGCGTCACCCGGTCGCCCGGCTGCAAGGCCACGTTCTGGCTCGCCCCCGAGGTCGCCGCGGTGAGGTCGCTGCTGCCGTAACCGGCGCCCAGCGTCACGTTGGTGCCGTGGGGCAGGGGCACCGACTGGGACCCCGCGCCGGCGGCCGTGAAGTCAGCGGCGCCGTAGTGCTCGGCCAGCAGTACGGTCAGGCCGTGGGACGCCGTGACCGGCGTGGTCGCAGTCCCCGCTGTGGCGTTCGCCTGCCCGTATTGCGGGTGCAGCCTCACCGGGGTGGCGGGCAGCAGGTCAACGACCTGGCGGACCCCACTGCCGGTGACGAAGCCGTCGGTGTGCCTGATGTAGGCCTCGGCGCGCGCGGAGACCTTGTTGCTGGCGAGCATGAAGCCGACCGCCGCCCCGGTGGCGCCGAACAGCGCCGAGGCCTGCGAGACTGCGGCGTTGCTGAGCGTTGCGTTGAGTTGGGCCGCATTGTCGGCCAGGACGCTCGCGCCGCCGTGGTCGGAGATGATGGACGAGTTGAGGATGTAGGCGACGGCCTCGGCGGGCTGCTGGCCGCCCAGCGCCCCGGAGATCAGCGGATCGCCCAGCAGCGCGTCCACCGCGTTGAACAAGACGTTCTGCGACTTCCACCCCAAGCTGTTGAACGCCAACGTGACTCCGACGGCCTTGCCGCCGCTGCTGGTGGAGCTGAGGATCGTCGCGTCCACGCCGGAGGTGTTCTTCGCGGTCACGGTGACGTCACCGGCGACGTGGACGGTGCTCGCGGCGATGTACGCGTGGGCTTCGCCCAGGACCAGGTTGGTGGCGATCTGACCACCGACCGCCAGCACCGTCCCGCTGCCGTAGAAACTGCCACCGGAGGCAGAAACCGTGAGCAGGCCCTCGGCCTGCAGCAACGCGTTCTCGAGCGCGGTCACCGACACCGACGCGGCGTGAACGTCCGCGTTGACGATGTGGGCCTCGACGCCGGAGCGCACGTCGTTCATCACGATCAGGATGCCGACGGCCCGGGCGTCGGAGTCGGTGAAGTTGCCGATGCCCGGGTACCAGTTCTCCGGGTCGGTGATGCCGCCGGTGAGCTTGTACCAGGCCAGCGGGTCCCCGTAGTCGGTCGTCCCCAGGTTGATCGGCAGGTCAGCGCCGAGATAGGTGTAGACCGCACCGCCGTCGCCACACAGTCCGTCCGGGCACGCGTGGTAGGTCGTCCCAAGGCGGACGGTGTCGCCGGCCGTAAGGAGCCGCGTGCCCGACTTCGTCGTGTAGTCGTAGTCGCCCGGGACGATGAACTGCTCGACGATGTCGACGAGGCCTTCGAGGGTGTTCGAGGTCGTCACATCCTGCACGACCGTGCTCTGCGCGTTGATGCCGGCGGCATCCTCGGCCTCGACGGTGACTGCGCCCGCGGCGTTGATCGCACCCTGGGCCGCGGTGAACTCGATGAACGCGTCGGCCCGGCTGGACACCTTGTTCGAGGCCAGGATCGCGCCCCCGGCGATCCCGCTCGCGCCGTACCCGGAGGTCTTCGACGAAGACTTCCCGGTCTTCGGGTTGGTGGTGGTCGTGGTGGTCTGGGCGCCGGTGAACAGCAGGTCGAGCGCAGCCTCGACCACGTTCTCGTTGCCCGCCACGGCGTTGAGTTGAGCGGCCGAGACCGCGGTCACCGTGATGTCGCCAGAGGCGACCACCGTGGTGTTGCGCAGGTAGGCCAGCGCGTCCGCCGGCTGTTCACCACTGAAGGCCGAGGAGATCAGCGGGTCGCCGAGCAGGGCGTCCACGGCATCGAAAAGCAGGTTGGACGACTTCCAGCCGATGGAGTTGAACGCCACGACCGCGCTGATCGCCGTCCACGCCTCGATGTGAGACCTGGCCGTGGCATCGATCGCGGCCGCGTTCTGAGCCTCGACGACGACGTCGCCCAGGGTGTCCGCCGCCGAAACCGGCAACCCCGTGGTCGTCAGGTGACTGTCGGCGATGTGCGCGTCCGCGTCGGCGAGAACCGTGTTGGTGACGATGACCGCCCCGAATCCCTCCCAGGGGACGATCACGCTGACATCGCTGGCGGTGATGCTGCCCAGCCCGAACGCCTGGACGCTGACCGAAACCGCCGTCACGTTCACGCGGTGCAGGTAGGCCTCGACGACGGAACGCACGTCGTTGTAGTCCACCAGGCCGTAGTAGCTCTTCGCGCCACCGGTGAGGCCCTCCTTCTTGAGGGCGGTGCCGATCTCGGAGAGCAGCGCGTAACTGAACGAGTCGGTGATCAGGTTGGTCGGGGTGAGTTGCTTCCACAGCTCGAAATCGGTGAAGTCCTGGCTGCCCAACGGGATCACGGTGTTGTCGAGCCCCATCCACTCGAAGACAGCGCCCGCCGGATCGAGACCGGGGTTCGCCTGCGTGCCGATGAAGACGTAGTCGTCAGCCACCCGGACGGTGTCCCCGAACACCAGGGTCTTGGTGCCGGACCGGCTCGTGTAGTCGTACTGGTCCATCAGCAGCCCGGCGAAGTTGTTGATGATGCCGGCGGCGGCATCGTTGGTCGGCGAAACCTCGCCGTACATCGCCGTGTCCGCGGTGATGGTGGCCGAGTTCTCCGCACGGACGTGGACAGCGCCGCCGGCGACCACGTTCACCAACACGGACTGGAGCGCGGCCGGCGTCACGTACGCCCTGGTCGTCGCGGAGACCTTGTTACTGGAGACGACCATGCCCACGCT
>JBAVKY010000501.1:0-2642 GCA_049688555.1 Propionicimonas sp. | reverse complement strand
TCCTTCACTGGACGCCCCCGCGCTTCACGGTGTGGGCGATCGCTGTTGCTCCCGCCAGTTCGACCCCCGCCCGGCGCACCGCAGCGGTCACCGCACACAGCGTGGCACCCGTGGTCACCACGTCGTCCACCACCACGACGGCGCCGTCGCGCCCGCCACGCCACGCGAAGGCCCCCTGCAGGTTCACCATCCGCTCCTGACGTCCAAGACCGGCCTGGTCGCGGGGCGTCCGCAGCAACTCCACCCCTGAGCGCACTCGAATGGCCAAGCCCGTCTCGCGGAGCCGGAGGGCGGCGACACGCGCCAGCGTGCCGGTCAAGTCAAGCCCGCGCTCCACCACCGCGGCATGAGCGGACGGCACCGGCACGAGCACCACCGGCGCAGCAGGGACGTCACAGGCCATCAGAAGTCTTGCCACTGACCGGGCCAGGAGAAGGCCCAGCAAGGGCAGGTGCCCAAGCCCGCCGCGTTCTTTGGCTGCCACGATCACGCGTCGTAGCACCTCCCCGTACTCCCCCGCCACCACGGTTCGAGGAAAGCCCGGCAACTCCCGATGCACGCCCTGAGGCTGGAGTGCCAGCAAACCGGTGCGACAGGCAAGGCACAACCCGAGGCAGGGCTGGCCGCAGCCGGCGCAACGGGCACCGATGACGAGGTCGGCCAACGCAGCCCTCAGTAAGTGACAGGTCACACCCTGCGAGTTTCGCCGTGGCGAGGCCGCACCCACCACTCATCCACAGGGCTCAGCCGGAGTAGGCCACGTTGTCCACATTCGGCAGCGTCAACTTCCAGTTGAAGTCGCCTTCGTAGCGGTAGGCGCCCGCCGCACCACGGACGACCGCCTGCCTCCCCGGCACCACGGCCAACTCGGACAGGCCGCGCACCTCATTAGGGCCGATGTCTTCGGCCAATGCGGCGTCCTGATCCACTCGGACGACACTGATCGCCTGGTCCGGATGAGAGACCAGCACCAACAACTGGGTGGCGGTCGTCCAGCCGACATCCAGCAACCTGCGCCCCGCTTCGATCGACGAGAACACCGCCAAGGAGCGGAAATTCTCGAGGCTGACCGAATCGCCGTCGCGGACCACCCGAGCGATCCCCAACTCGTCGGAGTCCTCCCGATGCAGGATCAGGGCCATCCGGGCTCCGTCGGGGGACAGTCGATAGGCTCGCACCGCGTCGCTGGGGACCTGGGACGCCGCGAAGCGCAGCGACGTCCCCTCCTCCGTGCGCAGCACCTTGAAGCTTGCGGCTGAATAGCCTGAGCCAATCACCCACAGCTCACCGTGCCGCGCGAAGTTCGGACGCAGCATGCCCGAGCCCGTCGCCACCACCCGCGCGACCCCCCCGGCAGGGGTCGAAACCAGCACCCGGCGTTGGTCGTCGGACACCGCTGCGAGGAAGCCCAGATCACCGCGGACGGCGAGAGCTCCGGGGCGAGTGAGCGCTGGAGCCACCGGCACCGAGTCCGACCAGTTCACGTCGACGTCAAACTGGTGGACCCGGCCGTCCCTCGATACGAACAACCGTCCGGGAGACTGGGGATTGACCGGTGATAGGCCAGGGAAGTCGCGGGGGGTGAGGTCGGTGGCACTGCTTCCCTGGATTGACAAGGCATTTCCGTCCACACTGATCCGCGCCGCGGTAATCCCTGGCAACCCCACTGCCGTCTGCACGAGTTCAACCAGCAGCAGCCGGCGATCCTTGTCGGACAGCGCCTCGGTCTCTGCTCCGAGGCTGATCTCGAGCAGACCCTTGCTGGTGACGCTGACCCGGTCGACAGCGATGCCGCCGAAGTCGCGGGTGCGAACGGCAGGCGCCAGCCACTGATTTGCCCCCGTCAACTGCGCGCGCACGGCAATGTCGGGCAGGTCGGCCCGGGTCGGGAAAAACCGGGGATCGGGAACCAGCGACACCCCTGTCGGGTCGAGGTAGTGGAGTTCCACCCCGGTGTAGAAGGTCATGAAGTGGTAGCGGGAGATCAGCAGGCCGTCCGGCGGGTGCGAGATCCGCCATTGGCCCTGCTCGTTCTCGACCAGGCCGAAATCGTGCCTCAGCTGGGAAGGCGCCTCCTGGTAAACACCGCCGGAGTCGAGGGTCCCCACCACGGCGGCCAGCAGCACGACGGAGGACTCCGTCTCGGTGGGAAGGGTTCCGTCCGCGTAGACACTGGCGCCGGTCTCTGGATGCCAACCTGAGCTGGCGGCCAGCGTCAGGTATGCCCTGGCGATGTGGTAGCCGGACTCGTCGGTTCCCATCGCGTGCAGGAACCCTTCCACGACGAGCATCTCCGAAGCCCCTTCAGCGGGCGGGACCGGGGCCACCTGAACCGAGGAGTTCACCTGCTGATCCGGGGCGTCGTGCTTGCGTACCATCCCCGCGGTGGGCACGGTGGCGCAACCCGCCAGCAGGCAAGCCAGCAGGAGCGCGAAGAACCCGTCACGAAACCCGCGCACCATCGGACACCCCCTGCATTTCGGGTGGCACCAGCGGCCACGGGGAAGCGGTCAGCGTCTCGCCCGCTCGGCGGGGCAGCGTCAATCGAAATTGCGCACCCACCCCGGGGAGCCCCCAGACGTTCAGCCAGCCGCCGTGCAAGTGGGCGTCCTCCAGGGCGATCGACAGGCCCAACCCGGTAC
>JBAVKY010000500.1:0-3268 GCA_049688555.1 Propionicimonas sp. | reverse complement strand
CACCGCCGGAGTCGAGGGTCCCCACCACGGCGGCCAGCAGCACGACGGAGGACTCCGTCTCGGTGGGCAGGGTTCCGTCCGCGTAGACACTGGCGCCGGTCTCTGGATGCCAGCTTGAACTGGCGGCCAGCGTCAGGTACTCCCTGGCGATCTGGTAGCCGGACTCGTCGGTCCCCATCGCGTGCAGGAACCCTTCCACGACGAGCATTTCCGAGGCTCCCTCAGCGGGCGGGACGGGGGCCACCTGAACCGAGGAGTTCACCTGCTCATCCGGGGCGTCGTGCGATCGCACCATCCCCGCGGTGGGCACCGTGGCGCAACCCGCCAGCAGGCCGGCGAGCAGCAGCGCCACTAACCCGTCACGAAACCAACGCGACATCGGGTGCCCCCTGCAGCTCGGGTGGCACCAGCGGCCACGGGGAAGCGGTCAGGGTCTCGCCCGCCCGGCGGGGCAGCGTCAATCGGAACTGGGCACCCACGCCGGGAAGCCCCCAGACATTGAGCCAGCCGCCGTGCAAGTGCGCGTCCTCCAGAGCGATCGACAGGCCCAACCCGGTGCCGCCGACCCGGCGACCGCGGGCCGGATCGGCTCTCCAGAACCGGTTGAAGACCCGGTGGGTCTGACTCGCTGTCAGCCCGACCCCGTGGTCGTGGACCGCGATGGCCACCGCATCGCCATCAGTACGGACATGCACCGTGATGGGATTCCGCTCCCCGTGTTCGATCGCGTTCGTCATCAGGTTTCTCACGATTCTGCGGATCCGCCGAGGGTCGACTTCCGCCAGGCAGGCGATCGGCGCATCGAGCACCAGTTGCGTTCCGAACTCGGCTGCCAGTGGGGCCACCGCCTCCGCTTCCTCAGCGACGAGGAGGCTCAGGTCGACCTCGTCCAGGGAGAGTTCCGCCGCTCCCGCATCGAATCGTGAGATCTCCAGCAGGTCGGTCAGCAGGTCCTCGAAGCGATCCAGTTCCGCCGATAACAGCTCGGATGATCGGGCCGCCAGCGCGTCGAAGCCGGCGCGGTTGGCGTGCAGGACCTCCGCCGCCATCCGGATGGTGGTCAGTGGCGTCCGCAGTTCATGCGACACGTCAGCGACGAAACGTTGCTGGACCGCGGACAGGTCCTCGAGTTGGGTGATCTGTTTGTCGAGTTCCTCGGCCATGTGGTTCATCGACGTTGCCAACGAGGCGAGGTCCTCCGTCCCGACGACCGCCATCCGGTCATCGAGGTGCCCGGCAGCCAGCCGTTCAGCCGCCAACCGCGCCGCCCGGATCGGACGAAGGACCTGCATGGCGATCAGGTACACGGTGACCGTCAGCCCGGCCAACAGGAAGACCCCGGTGGCCAGGGTGGCCTGCTGAACGACGGCCAACGTCCGTTCCTCCTGCGTGGTGGGAAACACGAAGAAGACCGGAAACGAGTCCTGGCCGGGGGCTCGCAGGGTGGCGGCCACCACGAGGCCGGGCACATTGGGTTGGGAGCCGGTGAACGTGATCATGGTGGGGGTGCTCCATAGCCCGTCGCTGTCGGACACCACCGCTCGGATGTTGTCGGGGATGCTTGCCGCAGCCAGCCCCGCCGTCCCGATTTCCGAGACCGGGGTTTCGACCACGACAAAGTACTGGTTGCCCACCTGGCCACGGTTGGCCGCCTCGCGGGCCAGCCGGGTGATTCGTTCGTTGACGGAGGTAGTGCGAAGGTCGGTGGAGTTGAGATCACGCTGCATGCTTTGGACGACAGCAGAGGCCTCCGCGACACTGGCCTGGGTCTTGCCCTCCATGATGCCGCTGCTTGACTGCTGCATCAGGAACACTCCGGTCGCGGCCAGGATCAGGATCGCGGCAGCCATGGTGAGCATCACCACCCGGAAGGGCAGGGATCGCGACCACAGGCGTACCGGGGCGATCCCCGTCTGCGCACTCATGAGGCCGGCTTGGGTTCTCCCGAGCGATACCCCACTCCGCGCACCGTCACCACGATCTCGGGACGTTCCGGGTCCTTCTCGACCTTGGAGCGCAGCCGCTGGACATGGACGTTGACCAAACGGGTGTCGCTGGCGTGGCGGTAGCCCCAGACGTCCTGCAGCAGAAGTTCCCGGGTGAATGCCTGCCGGGGCTTGCGGGCCAGCGCCAGCAGCAGGTCGAATTCGAGCGGGGTGAGGGGAATCTCGGTGTCACCCCGGCGCACGGTGTGCTCGTCAACCCGGATCACGATGTCGCCGATGCGGAGCACGTCTTCGTCGTCGGGCTCGCTGTGCACGTGCCGCCTCAGCCTGGTGCGAATGCGGGCAACCAGCTCCTGGGTCTTGAATGGCTTGGCGATGTAGTCGTCGGCCCCCGCCTCGAGGCCGTGCACGACATCGCTGGTGTCCGACCTGGCCGTCAACATCACCACCGGCACCCCCGACTCGGCTCGGATGTCGCGGCACACGTCGACACCATCCCTGCCGGGAAGCATCAAGTCGAGCAGCACCAGATCCGGCCGGAACTCGCGGAAGGCTTCCAGCGCTGCATCGCCGGTACGACACGATCGAGCTTTGAACCCCTCGGAACCGAGGACGATCTCAAGCATCTCCGAGAGTGCTTCATCATCGTCGACGACCAGGATCCGAGGCGCGCTGCCATGGCCCTCTGACATGCACCAACCCTCCCTTGGTGAGTACGGGTTCAGTGTACGCGGGCGGGTCAGTTCAGATCGGGAGTCGCCGTCCACGTTGACAGGAGCGCCAGATCGCCCCCCTGTCGGCGCAGTACCCGACGCCACAGCGTGTCAGGTTCCGGGTCGAACACGTCCTCGGGCACGGCGGGCACAACGTGCCATAGGCCGAGTTCCAGCTCGCCGTCCAGTTGGCCGGACCCCCACCCCGCATAACCGGCGAAGATCCGCAGGTGGCTGTACGCCCCGTCTGCGATCTCGACCGGGGTGTCGAGGTTCAGCAGGCCGATCCTTTCGAACAGCGGTCGCCACCCAGGCGGGTCGTCACCGTCCAGCCGAGGACGGGCCAGGCACACCGCTCCCTGCTGCGACACCGGACCGCCGTTGAACAGCACCTCGGGGGCGCTGACCAGGGTG
Organism: Propionicimonas sp.; assembly: GCA_049688555.1. GTDB lineage: Bacteria > Actinomycetota > Actinomycetes > Propionibacteriales > Propionibacteriaceae > Propionicimonas. The sequence goes on along the minus strand of JBAVKY010000500.1, from coordinate 195 downwards.
CCCCACTGCGGCAGAGCGGAGTGGAGCTCGATGTCGCTGAGCCGATTCAGCACCACGCCGACCGTGCCGGAATCGTCGGAATCGAGAATCAGCACGACAGTGCCATCGAAAACCCCGTCCGAGGTGCCCACACCGGCCACCAGGAGCGACCCCGGCCCGATTCCTTCCGACATGCCGCCTCCTATCTCGCCCCCA
>JBAVKY010000499.1:0-2496 GCA_049688555.1 Propionicimonas sp. | reverse complement strand
GGCCGTCCTCGTGGAGCTGATGCGCCGGGAGGGCTTCGAGCTCACGGTCGGCAAGCCGCAGGTCGTGACCCGCGTGATCGGCGGACGCGTCCACGAGCCGATGGAACGCCTGACCATCGACGCCCCGGAGGACTACCTCGGCGTGCTGACCCAGCTGATGGCCCTGCGCAAGGGACGCATGGAGCAGATGGTCAACCACGGCACGGGCTGGATCCGGCTGGAGTACCTCGTCCCCGCGCGGGGACTCATCGGGTTCCGCACCGAGTTCCTCACCGAGACCAGGGGCACCGGCCTGCTGCACCACGTCTTCGAGCGGTACGAGCCGTGGCATGGCGAGCTTCGCACGCGGCCGACGGGGTCATTGGTCGCCGATCGGCACGGACTGGTCACGTCGTACGCCCTGTTCAACCTCCAGGAGCGCGGCACCATGTTCGTCGGCCCGGGCACTGAGGTCTACGAGGGGATGATCGTCGGGGAGAACTCCCGTTCCGAGGACATGGACGTCAACCCCACCAAGGAGAAGAAGCTGACCAACATACGCTCCTCCACTGGCGACGAGCTGGTGCGCCTCATCCCGCACCGGATCCTCTCGCTGGAGCAGGCACTCGAGTTCGTCCGCGAGGACGAGTGCGTGGAGGTGACTCCAGCGACAGTGCGGTTGCGCAAGGTGATCTTGGGGGCAGCGGCCCGGGTCCGCTCCCGGGTGGGCCGTCAGCCCTGAACCACTGGTTCGGTCGGGAGGTCTGACCGGCGAGGCACCGGCCCGCGTCGTGATAGGTGCTTGTAGCCTGAGGCGACTGAGGGGCTTGGATTCCATCCCCCCTGCGCGGAGATCCCGCGTCCCGTGCCACTCCCAGGCCGGCGGTGCATGAGCGAAGAGGAGAACGATGAGATTCCGTGAACGCGGATTGGTGATCGGGGCAGTCGCCATGGCCGGCGCGCTCACCCTCACTGCTTGCGGCTCCGGCAGTTCCGGCGATTCCGGCACCGCGAGCGGCAACGCCGGCGGGGCTTACTCGATCGGGAGCGAGCAGCCGCAGGACCTGATCCCGAGCAACTGCTACGACCTGTACTGCGCGAACATCCTGCAGGGTGTCTTCACAGGCCTGTTCACGTTCAAGACCGAGGGCACCACGATGAAGGCCGTGACCACGGAGCTGGTCAAGTCGATCAGCACCGCGGACAACGGCAAGACCTACACGATCGTGATCAACTCCGGCAACCAGTTCACCAACGGCGAGGCAGTCACCGCCAAGACATTCGTCGACACCTGGAACTTCGCCGCCAACGGCGGGAACGGCCAGCAGCTGGGCTTCGTGTTCGGGCCCACCCAGCTCAACGTCGTGGGCTACGACAGGGTCGCGGGAACCAAGAGCACCACCGGCAAGATGGCCGGGCTCAAGGCAGTCGACGACACGACGATCGAGATCGCGTTGGCCCAGCCCATGGGGCAGACCCTGTTCGAGAACTACCTCGCCGGCCCGCAGATCCTGCCGATGCCCAGCGCCGCCTTCGCTGACATCGTCGCCTATGGCAAGCAGCCGATCGGGAACGGCCCCTACAAGTTCAAGGGGCCTTGGAGCACGACGAGCGCTGACATCGTCAAGAACGCGGACTACCCGTACACGCCCGGCCTGGCCGACGAGATCAACTTCAGGTTCTACGCCGACAACAACGCACAGTGGGCCGATCTGCAGGCCAACACCCTCGACGTGAACTACAACATGCCGCAGCAGGCTCTGGCGACGGCCGCGACCGTGCTAGGTGACCGGTTCATCAACATCCCGGCCATGTCGTTCTCGTACGAGGCCTACCCCACGCAGGTCGAAGCCTTCAAGGACCGCGACGTCCGCGTCGCGCTGGCCAAGGCGGTGGACTGGGCTGAGATCAGCACCAAGCTGTACTTCGGCACTCGGACGGCGGCCACCGGCTTCGCCCCGGCGACAGTGACCGGCGGCGGCCGCGACGTCTGCGGGGACGACTGCAAGTTCGATCCGGCCGCGGCCAAGGCCCTGCTCGAGAAGGCTGGCGGCCTGCCCGGGAACAAGGTGCAGCTCGGCGGCCTGGCCAACAGCACCAACGAGGCGCTGAAGGCCGAATGCAACATGATCCAGAAGAACCTCGGTGTCGCGTGCGAGGTCAAGGTCTTCGAGGGCTTCGGCCCGATGTTGGACGCCTTCCAGAAGCTCAGCGCTGACGACGAGGGCTTCATCCTCGGACTCGGCTGGGGTGCGGACAACCCGACCCTGGCGAACATGATCGCCCCGATCTTCGGGACGGACGCTGGGACCAACTACGCCAAGTACAGCAACGCCGAGTTCGACAAGCTGATCGCCGAGGGCAACCAGGCGGCCGACGAGGCGACCGCCGTGGCCAAGTGGCAGGCTGCCGAGGACGTCCTCTACGAGGACTTCGCCGGGCATGCCATCCAGTGGCGCAACAACGTCGGCGGTTACTCGACCAACGTGTCCAACGTGCAGATCAATCCAGGCGGTT
>JBAVKY010000498.1:0-3760 GCA_049688555.1 Propionicimonas sp. | reverse complement strand
GGTGTACCTCCCACCCACTGGCTACCTCCAACGCAACTTCCTGTCATCGCGTCGCCGGGCTACGTCGGCAGCGGATGGTAGGCGGCCCTAGCTGCTGCGCGACGAGCTCGCTCGCCGCGCTCCGGGTGGATCCGAACGGTTGCCTCAGGGCTGGAGATCGGGACGCGCAACAAGGATCGACGTGGCCAGCGCTGGCACGTCGCGGGTGGCAATGGACCAGACCTGGTCCGCGTCGACGCGGTGGTAGTGGTGTGCGAGGAGGATCCGAAGGCGTCGGACATCGTCCCAAGCCGTGTTCGCGACCGCGGAGCGCGCATCCTCGCTCATGGCATTCGCGCTCTCCCCGATCACCTCCAGGAGGCGCTCGAGCGCTGGCTGGACAGCCTCGTCCTCTCGGAAGGCGCCGCGTCCACGCGCAATGATCCTGGCGATGCGCTCGGACGCCTCAATGATGTCCAGCAGCCGCAGGTCGTCGGATCGGCTTCTCACAGGCGAACCGCCTCTGCCCGGATGTGCTCGTCGCGGGGCTTGAGCGCCCCTTCGGAGACCACGTCGACGGGACGCCCAAGGATGCGCTCGAGCTCGTCGCTGAGGTGGAGCAGGTCAAACAATGAACTCCCCGGCGCGAATCGAACGAGGAAGTCGATGTCGCTGGCTTTGCCGTCCTCGCCGCGGGCCGCGGACCCGAACACCGCGAAGGTCAGGCCACGATGTCGCTCGACCGTGGCCTGGATCTCATCGCGATGCTCGCGGACCAGGTCCAGAAGACGCGGGGCGGCCATGCTCCGATGGTAGGGGACTCGGCGTCCAAGTCGTGGCTCTGAACAGCTCGCCGGACTGCCGGTTGCCGACCGAGCGGCGTCGATCAGCCAGTGTTCGTCGGTAGCGAGTATCGCGGCATCGAGCTCGCGGCGTCGGCCGCGCCTGGCCCGTCGGTCGTCCTGTGAGGATCGGTGCGGTCGTCAGGCCGAACAGGTCGCTCGGCTGTTGATCGCGAACCTCCTACCGCTCACCGATGAACTTTCCCGAGGGGCGATGGTGGTGATGACTGACCAGCGGATCCGAGTCAGGCGCCTTCCGATCGGCTGAGCCGCAGGGTGAAGGGCCAGGGAGGATCCGCTCCGATCCGACCTCCAGCGGGTAGCGTCTTGACGGTGGAGGCTGAGCTGGCCGCCCTGCGCGCCGAGGTCAGGCGGCTGAGAGCGGAGAACACGCGCCTGGAGGCCGTGCTGCGCCTGACGCCCGCGGAGTCGGGTGCACCAGGGCCGGCCCAGACGGCCGTCGCGGTCCCCCGGCGTGGGATCGTTGGCGCTGATTCTCCGCCGGGCGAGAAGGTTGCGTTCTTCGCGGAGTTGTTCGCCGCTCGCCGCGATGTGTATGCGCTGCGCTGGGAGAACCGACGACTCGGGAAGGCCGGGTGGATGCCCGCGGTCGCGGGTGGGTGGCGCAGGGGGATGGCGGAGGGCTCTGCGAGTTTGCTGCCTCTCACCCCGGAGGTTGTCGCCTCCCATCTGGTCGGAGATCTGGATCTCGGGCTCTATCCCCTGCTGGCCGACGACTGCTGTCATTGGCTGGCTGCCGACTTCGACGGTCCGGCCGCGATGCTCGACGCGCTGGCCTACCTGAAGGCGGCGCGGGCCGCCCGCGTGCCGGCGGTCCTGGAGGTCTCGAGGTCCGGTATCGGGGCCCATGCGTGGATCTTCTTCGCGGTGCCGTTGCCGGCGGTACAGGCGCGGCGCCTCGGGCTCGGCCTGCTGCGTGAGGCGATGGCGATCCGTGGGCGGATGAGCTTGGCGTCCTACGATCGGCTGTTCCCTGCTCAGGACGTGTTGCCGGCCGGTGGGTTCGGCAACCTGATCGCCGCCCCGCTGCAGGGTCGGTGCCGACGCTCGGGCACGACGGTGTTCCTGGATCTGGCGACCATGGAGCCCCACGACGATCAGTGGGCCTTCCTGTCCACGGTGGATCGGATGACTCCGCGTGATGTCACGAGGGTGCTGGGACGGTTGGGGGAGCCGGCGGTCGGTACCGGGGTGCGCTCGCTGTCGCGATCCGATGCCTCACGGATCCGGGTTCCGGTTCCTCCCGCGGTCCACCTGCAGCTCGGGGCCCGGATCACCATCAGGGCCTCGGATCTGACCCCGGCCCTCGCCTCGACGCTGATGCACGCCGCTTCCACGCGCAACCCCGAGTTCGACGAGCGTCAGCGTCAGCGGCGATCCACCTGGGGGGTGCCGCGGTTCCTACGATCCTTCGACGAGACCCTGGCTGGTGACCTTGTGCTGCCTCGGGGGCTGCTGGGGCTCGTCGAGTCTCTGGTCTCCGAGCAAGGATCCGCAGTGGAAGTCGCGGACGAGCGTTCGGATGGATCGCAGACGAGTGTCGAGTTCGGTGCCACCTTGCGCGACGAACAGGCGTCCGCCGCGAACGCCGTCCGCGGCCACGACCTGGGCGTGTTGGTCGCACCGCCGGGAGCAGGCAAGACCGTGATCGCCTGCTCTGTGATCGCCGCTGACGCCGTGTCGACGCTGGTGCTCGTGGATCGCAAGGCGCTCGCAGACCAGTGGCGAACCCAGATACTGGTCCTGCTGGGAGTCAAGGCCGGCCAGCTCGGAGGGGGGCGCTCCCGGCGGGGAGGGGTCGTGGACGTGGCGATGCTGCAGACCCTGGCCCGCCGCGACGACATCGCCGAGCTGACCGACGAATACGGGCTCGTCGTGGTCGACGAGTGCCACCACATCCCGGCGGCCGCGTTCGAGGACGTCGTCAAGCAGATCCCGGCTCGCCGCTGGCTCGGGTTGACCGCCACCCCGTACCGGCGTGACCGCCTCGACGATCTGATCGCCCTCCAACTCGGCCCCGTCCGGCACACGATCACCTCGCTGCCAGCACCGCCCGGGCAGATCCCCGAGGTCGGCGGGGAGGATGGACCGCAGCGTCGCCTCGTCATGCACGAGACCGACTACCAGTACGACGGTCCCGCGGATCCCCGTGCACCGGGCGGGATGGCGGCCATCTACCGCGACCTCGCCGCCGACCCCGCGCGCCTCGAGCAGGTCGTCGGCGATGTGGCCCAGGCCCTCGGCCGCGGTCGGAACTGCCTCGTGCTCACGCAGTGGAAGTCCCACGTCGACCGGTTCGCCGAGGCCCTGGCAGATCAACAGCCCGTGGTCCTCATCGGAGGCATGGGAGCCAAGGCCCGCCTCAGCGCCCTGGCCCAACTCGACCCGAGGGATCGCGACACGCCGATCCTGGTGATCGCGACCGGTCCCTACGTCGGTGAGGGGTTCGACTGCCCCGCCCTGGACACCCTCTTCCTGGCCGCCCCGATCTCATTCCACGGCAGGCTCGTCCAGTACGTGGGACGGGTGTTACGCGCCTGGCCGGGCAAGGAAGTCGCCGAGGTCCATGACTACGTCGACGTGAGGGTCCCCGTTCTGGCGGCATCCGTGGCCAAGCGCGCGCGTGGCTACCTCAGCCTCGGATTCCCCGACCCACGAGGCGCGATGGGGAAGCGTTCGTGACCGAAAGCAGCATCCCAAGGCGCGGGCGTGTCGCTGGCCGAGACGCGCTACGGCCGTTGCTGCGCTCGACCGGCGCCGGTGAGAGCCGCTGCGAACGTGAGCGGCCCCGGGCGACCCGGTGGCAGCTGGTTGGTGCATGGTTGGGTGTACGCGTCCGCACAAGTGACCGGATGCTACGAGCAAAGGGCTTCCTGACCTGCGATGTTGTGCGCCCGGAGAGATTCGAACTCCCAACC
>JBAVKY010000497.1:0-2166 GCA_049688555.1 Propionicimonas sp. | reverse complement strand
GATCTGTTGACAGTACAATGTGACAGCAATAGGCTCATGGGTGTCGGCGTCCTGCGCCGGCAACTCGGAGCAAAGGAAACCAACGTTGGCTACCTGGAATGCACGTCGCGCCGCTCCGGCAGCCGCGTGACCCTCCGAGCCCCTCAGCACCCGAAAGGAACGAACCAGCATGGCTGATTCCAAAGCAGTGAATCCCGATCCGCGGTACAGCAAGCTGACCGTCGGTGTCTGCCCCGACCAGTGGGGCGTGTGGTTCCCGTACGACGACAAGCAGGTCGCCTGGGACAAGGCGCTGGCCGAAATGGCCGAAGCCGGTTTCTCCATCATGGAGACCGGGCCGTTCGGCTACTTCCCGACCAACCCGAAGCTGCTCCAGGCGGTGATGGACACCTACGGCTTCAAGGTCGTGGCAGGCACCGGCTGGGGCATCCTGCACAAGGCCGAGGCCTGGGCTGAGACCGAGCGCTTCTTCCGGGCCATCGGTGAGACCCACGCCGCCGTGGGCGCCGAGTACGTGGTGCACCTGCCACCCATGTACCGCGACGAGAAGACCGGTGACTACACCGACGACAAGGTGCTGGGCACCGAAGCGTGGAACCTCTACATCAAGAACGCCGACAAGCTCGGCCGGATCATGAAGGAGGACTATGGCCTGAAGATGGTGCTGCACCCCCACGGTGACAGCCACATCGAGACCCCCGACGACATCGATCGGGTCTTCCAGGCCACCGACCCCGACTATGTCGGCTTCTGCCTCGACACCGGCCACATCGTCTACGGCGGCGGCGACCCCATGGCGATCGCTCGGAAGTACCCCGAGCGGATCTCCTACGTCCACATCAAGGCCATGGACCCGGTCATCGTCAAGCAGGCCCACGACGAGGACTGGCCCTTCGTGAAGGCCAACCTGAGCGGAGCCTCGGTGGCCCCGCCGGCCGGGCTGCCCGAGATGCGCGACCTGATCGAAACGCTGGCCGACCTGGACAAGGAGCTGTACGTGGTCTGCGAGCAGGACATGTACGGCTGCGCCAAGGACTACCCGCTGCCGAACGCCATTGCCACCCGCGAGTACCTGGCCTCCCTTGGCCTCGGTCTGCTCTGAGTAAGGAGACTCACATGACTGTACGAATCGGAATGATCGGTCCCGGCGGCATGGGGAGGGCGCATATCGAGCGCATCCACTCCGTGATCGCCGGTGGCCGGGTGGTCGCCGTCAGCGACGTGAACCCAGACAACGCCAACGCGGTGGCCGAGAAGATCGGTGGGGTGGCTTTCCCCGACAGCACCAGCCTGATCAACTCACCGGACGTGGACGCGGTGATGATCTGCAGCTTCGGTCCGGCGCACGAGCCTGACGTCCTGGCCTGCATCGCGGCCGGCAAGCCGGTGTTCTGCGAGAAGCCGCTGACCCCGACGGCCGATGGCGCAGTGCGGATCATGGACGCCGAGCAGGCGGCGGGCCGCAAGCTCGTCACCGTCGGCTTCATGCGCCGCTTCGACCGCAGCTACCGGGAGATGAAGGCACTGCTGGATTCTGGTGAGATCGGTGAAACCTTGATGATTCACTGCGCTCATCGCAACCCGACCGTGCCGGAGTCCTACACCTGGGACATGGCGATCAACGACACCGCCATCCACGAGATCGACACGACTCGCTGGCTGCTGGGGGAGGAGTTCGTCTCGGCCCGGGTCGACAAGCCGAAGAAGACCTCGCTGCGGTTCCCGCACCTGCAGGATCCGCTGGTGTTGATCCTGACGAGCGAGTCCGGCGTACGGGTGGACGACGAGGTCTTCGTCAACCACCAGTACGGCTACGACATCCGCTGTGAGGCCGTGGCCGAGAAGGGCGTGGTATCGCTGGCCGACCAGAACGTCATCGACGTACGTGACGGCCAGGGCGCTCGCAACCGGATCGCTCGCGACCACAACGATCGCTTCTACGGGGCGTTCGTCACCGAGGTCCAGGAATGGATCACCGCTGTCGCTGAGGGCCGCCATACCGGCTCGTCCTCGTGGGACGGGTATGCCGCTGCGGTGGTCTGCGATGCCGGCGTGAAGGCCCTCACCGCGGACGGTGAGGTGGCGATCGAGATGATCGCCAAGCCGGAGTTCTACGCCTGATTCCGACCCCTCGACCAGGGCGCCCCGCCGTTGCGCGGGGTGCCC
>JBAVKY010000496.1:0-5614 GCA_049688555.1 Propionicimonas sp. | reverse complement strand
TTGACCAGCTCGGCGCCGATCTTCTCGAAGGGGTCCTCGAGCTCGATCTCTTTGGCGATGGACACGCCGTCATTGGTGATGGTGGGCGCGCCCCACTTCTTCTCGAGCACGACGTTGCGGCCCTTGGGGCCAAGCGTGACACGGACGGCGTCGGCGAGGATGTTCATTCCCCGCTCCAGGCCGCGGCGCGCCTCGACATTGAATTCAATCAGTTTTGCCATGGTTCGTCGGCAATCCTTCAGCGTCTTCGGGGGCCGGTGGCCCCACGTGGTTGGACTTGGTCAATGCTCTGGTCGATGCCCGCGACGGACGATCGTGACGATCTCATCGAGTCAGACTGATGGCACTCTCAGCCCGAGAGTGCTAATACCAATGTTTAGCACTCTCGCCCGGGGAGTGCAAACACTCCACCCTGCGGAAGGCCGGGCCGTGGACGCTCGGCACGTTTGGCGCACTTCGTGCGGGGCGGGTGTTCGGTGAGTGACCCACAATGGAATCATGCCGTCGCGCCCCCCGTCCCGACCCTTGGGGCTCAGTTGGCCGCAGCGGCTGCGCGCCGCGGGTAACGCGGTGAACCTGTCCACGGCTCTAGGGCTCGGTATCGCGGCACTCGGACGGGCACGGCTGTCCCGGGGCGAACGGGGCCTGATCTACGCCGAAGGGTTCCGGGTGAAGCTGCCGGCAGGCGCGTTCACCGTCGGCAACGTCGTCGTCACCCACGGGCGACTGGACGTCCTCGAATCGGCTCACCCGGGCACCCTCGACCACGAAGACGTTCACGCCTGGCAGTACCTGGTGCTGGCCGGTCTGCCCTTCCTGCCGTTGTACGCCGCGGCCAGCGGCTGGTCATGGCTACGCACGGGCGATCGCGCCTCACGAAACATCTTCGAGCGCCACGCCGGCCTCGTCAGCGGCGGTTACCGCGAGAATCCCGCCGATTGGACGGGCATGCGGTCCATCGGCACGCTGCTGAGGCGAAAGCACCCGGACGACTCCTGACGGCCCAGCGGTCACTGCCAGCCGTCACGTCCCGCTGGTGGTGGCCAAGCGCAGGTGGAATCTAGACGCGGATGGTGACGCCGAGCCGCCGGGCGGTGCGCTCCTTCTGGCGCGAAGCGCGCAGCCGCCGCAACCGCTTCACCAGCAGGGGGTCGTACGCGATCGCGGCCTCAGTGTCGATCAGGGCATTGAGCAACTGGTAATAGCGCGTGGTCGAGATGTCGAAGCGCTCCCGGATCTCCGCTTCCTTGGAGCCGGGGAGCGCCCACCACCCCTTTTCGAAGTCCAGCAAGGCCGTCTGGAACTCGCTGAGCCGGGTGGCTGGTGAGGTGGCGAGTGGTTCGGACATAGTGCCATGGTAGGCGCAAATCACAACCATGTCATTCCCCTGCGGCGACCCGATCCGGACCAACGGGTAGACTCCTGTTGGTGAGTTATTCCTCCCCGCAGCCCTCGCCAGCACCCGCAAAGGATTCCTGATGCAGCAGTTGCACGGCACAATCCAGCACTACGCATGGGGCACTCATGACGCCATCCCCAGTCTCCTGGGCCTAGAGCCCGACGGGCGGCCGCACGCTGAATACTGGCTGGGAGCGCATCCCGCGTCACCGTCGAAGACCGACGCCGCGGCACTGGACTCGTTGATCCGCAACGAGCCGGCGCTGCTCGGCGAACGCGTCCACGACACCTTCGGTCCGATCCTCCCGTTCCTGATGAAAGTGCTGTCCGCGCGCCACGCACTCTCGATCCAGGCACATCCCTCCCGCGACCAGGCTCAGGAGGGGTTCGCGCGCGAGAACGCGGCACGCATCCCGGTGGACGCGCCCGAGCGCGTCTATTCCGACGACTGGCCCAAGCCCGAAGTGCTGATCGCCCTGGACGACTTCGAGACCCTGAGCGGCTTTCGCGACCCGCTGACCACCGCAGCCCTGTTCTCGGGGCTGGGCCTGGCGGACGACCTTGCGTCCGTCATCGGTCCGCTCACCGAACGCAAGGGAGCCGCAGCCCTCGCCGAAGTGTTCCTGGACGTCCTCAGCCTGGACGGTGAGCGCACCCACCTGATCGACGTCACCGTGGCCGCAGCGATGCGACACGCCAGCGACCCAGGACCTGTGGGCGACTTCGCACGCACCGCCGTGGAACTGGATGAGGTGTTCCCCGGGGACCGAGCCATCCTGGCGGGACTACTGATGAACCGCGTGGCACTGCAGCCAGGCGAGGCGATGTACGTCCCCGCCGGCCACATGCACGCCCACCTGCGAGGAACCGGCATCGAAGTGATGGGGAGTTCCGACAATGTGATTCGCGGCGGACTCACCCCGAAACACGTGGATGTCAGCGAGTTGGTACGGGTCGTCGAATTCGAACCGGCCGAGCCGCAGATCCTGCGACCCAAACGGGTCCGGGCCGGGGTCGAACGATATCCGACCCCCTGCCCGGAGTTCGACGTGTGGCGGGTCCGCGCCAGTGCCGCAACGGAGGTCCTGGTGCCGGGCAAACGCTCCGCCCGCATCCTGCTGGTGGTGGACGGCGCCGTGCAGGTCTCGACCGACGGCGGTTCCCTCAGTTTGGAGCGAGGGGAAGCTGTCCTGCTCGGCGCGGCCGAGGATCCCGCGATCCTGACCGGGCAGGGAACCACTTTCGTCTCTGCCTCCGGGCTGCGGTGAACCCGGGCCCTGCCACTCTCGCCGAGCACCTCGCCCGACTGCACGCCTCGCCGACACGACCAGTCGTCCTGATCGACGGTCCGGCGGGATCGGGGAAGACCACTCTCGCCGGGCGACTCGCCGCCAGCTGGCCGGGATCCGTCCAGGTGGTGAGCCTGGACGATCTCTACCCGGGCTGGACGGGGCTCGCCGCCGCCTCCGCGTTGGTGGCCGAGACTGTGCTGCGTCCGCGGGACCCAGGCTTCGAAAGCTGGGACTGGACGGCCGGCAGGAACGCCGGCTGGGTGGCGCTGGACCCCGCCATGGCGCTGATCGTCGAAGGCTGTGGCGCCCTTACCCCCAGGTCACGGGCGCTGGCGCGGCTGGGCCTGTGGTGCGAACTGGACGACGCTCAGCGCAAGGCACGTGCCCTGGCCCGCGACGGCGCGGTGTTCGCCCAGCACTGGGACGAGTGGGCGGCCCAGGAAGCAGAGCACTGGCGCAGCCACCGTCCCTGGGAGCTTGCCGACCTGGCACTTCGGGTCGACGGCGACGGCGAATCCACTCCGGTACCACCCTCGCTTCGACAACAGCCGGATTCCTGGCCGACAATGTGATCCGCAGGCCTCCGTAGCTCAGCTGGCAGAGCTCCCGCCTTGTAAGCGGACGGTCACCGGTTCGAATCCGGTCGGAGGCTCCATGCCGGTCAGGCCCGAGGTGCCTGTCGGTTCTTCCACCAGTAACTCCCCAGCAGCACCGCCAGGATCGCGAGCGAGAGGTAGAACAGATACCTGCCGTAGGCGTCCATCGCCGCGACGGCGGGCTCCCCGATCCAGTAGCCGACGGCCAGGTAGCACCCCGCCGAAACGAAGGACGACACCACTGAGACGCCCAGGAACTTACGCAGGCTGGTGCCCGCCTCACCGAGAACGGCGAAGATCACCGCCCGCGGCAGCGGGAGCGGGAGGAAGGTGACCACGATCGCCAGGGTCTCGTAACGGCGAGCGAACTTCTCGGCCATCAGGTTGGTTCGCCGGGCACGCTCGGATCGCCCCGACCAGGCTTCGATCAGGTTGCGGCCCCACAACTTCCCCGCCCACCAATACACCCAGTCGAACTTGATGAGGCCGATGGTGCCCACCAGCCACACCAGTGGCCACCACGGGTCGCCCACCGCCGCCCGGGCACCCACCATGACGAACCCCGACCATGAACCCAACGAGGCGAGCACGTGGGGGGCGAACCCGAGCAAAGTGGGCCGCGCGACCATCATGACCAGGGAATAGACAGCCACGACACCCAGCCAACTGAAGCAGGCGATGTCGCTGCGTGTCGGCTTGTGGCGCCACGGCAGCGAAGGGTCGTCCCACCACTCCCGCTCAGCCTCGGGTGGGCCGGCGGCGTCGTCAGCCTGCTGAGGTTGGGTTTCCGTCACGTCCGGAGCCTACCCGAGCCTCCGTCGAGGCCCGGTGCGGCCCTGCCCGCCGGGGCGCTGCCCGCGAGGCTCGGGGCTTCCCGCAGAGTGGGAAACTGGAGGCAATTCCGGCGAGGATATGAAAAGATGCTCACGATCGCGGTTGCGATCACAACTTCCACTATGGATCGTCGGGCACGTACCTGCCCGTGGAAAGGATGTGTGGCATGGCCACCGTTAGTTTCAAGGACGCCTCTCGCGTCTACCCCGGAGCCGATCACCCGGCCGTCGACAAGCTCAATCTTGAGATCGGCGACGGTGAGTTCATGGTCCTCGTCGGACCGTCGGGCTGCGGCAAGTCAACGTCACTGCGCATGCTGGCCGGCCTCGAAGAGGTCAACTCCGGCAAGATCTTCATCGGCGAGCGTGACGTCACCGACCTTCCGCCGAAGGACCGGGACATCGCGATGGTGTTCCAGAACTACGCGCTGTACCCGCACATGACCGTGGGCGACAACATGGGCTTCGCCCTGAAGATGGCCGGCGTTCCGAAGGCCGAGCGTGATGCCCGCGTCCTCGAGGCAGCCAACCTGCTCGGTCTGGAGAGCTTCCTCAATCGCAAGCCGAAGGCCCTCTCTGGTGGCCAGCGCCAGCGCGTCGCCATGGGTCGCGCGATCGTGCGCTCGCCGCAGGTCTTCTTGATGGATGAGCCGCTGTCGAACCTGGACGCCAAGCTGCGCGTCTCCACCCGCACCCAGATCGCCGCCCTGCAGACCCGGCTGGGAGTGACCACCGTCTACGTCACGCACGACCAGGTCGAGGCCATGACGATGGGCGACCGCGTCGCGGTGATGAAGGACGGCCTGCTGCAACAGGTCGATAGCCCGCTGAGCCTGTACGACGCCCCCACCAACCTGTTCGTGGCCGGCTTCATCGGTTCGCCCGCCATGAACCTGCTCACCGGCACGGTCGTCGAGGATGGCGTCAAGGTCGGCGACTACACCGTCCCGGTCCCCCGCGCCACGCTTGCCAAGGCGGCCGGCGAGAAGACCCTGGTGGTCGGGATCCGTCCGGAGAACTTCCAGATCTCCGACCAGGGGATCAGCCTGGACGTGGATGTCGTCGAGGAACTGGGCGCTGACGGCTTTGTCTACGGCACACTGTCCGGCCTTTCGCCGGATCAGAAGATGGCCGCGCAGCAGATCGTGGCCCGGGTCTCCGCCCGGACGCCACCGCATCGCGGCACGTCGGTCAAGCTGAGCGCCAAGAACCCTGAGACGGTGCACGTCTTCTCCGAGAAGACCCAGGCCCGCCTCTCCTGACGCAGCAACCCCAGCGCCGGTCGACTCTGTTCGACCGGCGCTGGTGCGTTCCGGGGCAAGCGCCGACGGGAGTGCGCCCAAGCCCCCGCCCAGCGGCCCTGGCGAGGACGCCTCCACCGCCGGTCACCTCCCCCCGGCCTGCCCGCAGCCGTCCCCCCAGCTCGGCCGACCTGGGGTGATGGTGTACAAAGGGGACGTGCCCAGGTTCTTGGCGTCGCGGCCCGACTCGCTAC
>JBAVKY010000495.1:0-6102 GCA_049688555.1 Propionicimonas sp. | reverse complement strand
AGTTTGGTGATGACGTCCTTGAGGGTGTTCTCGCGGTAGTCGGTCAGGTACATGAACGCCGGGATCCGGGTGGCGAACTTGATCAGCTTCTCCTGGATCAGCTTGCGCTTGGACTTGTACTCCTTCTCCTCGGCGGTCAGTTCCTTCTTCGTCTTGGGGTCGATGTCGTCGCCCTTGGCCCGCTTGGTCTCCTTGACCTCTTCGCTCTTGTTGACCACGGTCTCGAACACGTCGCTGCCCAAGGCCCGGAAGCCCTCGATCTTCATGATGGCTTCCAGGGCGGCGGGGTTGGCGATGATCCGCTTGAGGGTGTCGTTGTCTACGTTGACCAGCAGCGCTGACTCCCACTTGCGGGCCAGCAGGGTCGCAGACGTGCCGGCCATCGCGATGTCGAGGATGGCCCCGGCGTCGACCTGGGTCATGTGTGAGCCGTCGTAGGCCAGCACTGGCAGGAAGCTGACCAGTTCTTTGACGCCCTCTTCGGGGTTGGGCGCCTCTGGGGCGAGACCGCCGCCGTACTCGGCCATCTGACGCAGGGCCCGGGTGGGGGCGAAGTCGAAGACGAAGCAGACCGGCTTGAGGATCTCCTCGGCGTTGGGGTCATCCCCGTGTGGGTTCTTGATCGACCACGGTGACTGGACCCGGAACGCGGCCTGGAAGTAGGTCTCCGGGGAGTTGAGGTTGCGCAGCATGAGCATCGATGACCACTGCGGGACGGTCACCCCGGTGGTGAGCTTGCCGCAGGACAGGGTGATCGTCTTGGTGTCGTGGCCGCTGCCGATCGCCTCACGCACCGGGGGAAGCGCGGCCAGGCCGACCCCGGCACCAGCCCCGGCGACGGTCAGAACCTCGTAGGCGTGGAAGAACGTGTTCTGCTTCTCAGCCAGCAGGTTGGCCATCGCGTGGCAGGAGGCGACGGTGGGCAGGAACCAGAACGAGTGGTTCAGGTAGGGCAGCAGCCGCACGTCTGAGTACGGGAACGGCGGCTTCTTCGCGCCGAGCTTCAGGTTGTCGACCTGTGTGGCGCTGTAAGCGCCGCGGATGATGTCCAGCCACTTCTGCACCTCGTTCTTGTGCGTGAACGTGGCCGCAGCGCCGGTGCCGGTGGCTGCGAAGAACTCGCCCAGGTCGAACTCGTCGAACTCACCTTGATTGGCGATGGCGATCAGCTCGTCGGGCATCTGGTAGGTGAGCAGCCGCATCTCTGGCAGGGCGGCGTACGGGTTGCGGAGCTTGGGATGGCGTTCGGCCCAGTTCTGTTTGGCGCGCTGCTCGTCGGTGTAGGTCCAGTTGAAGATCTGCTCTTCAATAAACTCGCCAGTTGCCAAGGCCTTGAACGGGGTTCCCGAGAGGTACAGGTAGGCCTTGGTCGTGATCGGCAGGAACTCAGTCTCAGCCGCACCCAGCTCGTCGAGGTCCTCGTTGAATCCCTCCAGGTTCGGGTTGAACTCCGCTCGCAGCTCGGCCTGGGCCTCGGCGTCGTCCTCGCCCTCGAACAGTTCCTTGGCGTTGTCGCGCCACGCCCCGAAGTGGTACTCGTCGAAGACGACCAGGTCCCAGTTGGTCTCGTGAAGCCAGGTGTTCTTGGCCTTGATGTTGCCGGCCTTGTCCTTGCCCAACAGGTCCTGGAACGACCCGAAGTAGACCAGTGGCCGGCGCTTGCTCGCCTTCGTGGGGTCGGTGCCTTTGGCCTTCGACAGATACTGCCAGCCGTCGAAGTCGGCGTGGGACTGCAGGTCGTGCGCCCATGCGTCCTCGACCGCAGGCTTGAACGTCACGACCAGCACCCGGGTTGCGCCGAGCTTCTTGGCCAGCTGGTAGGCGGCGAACGTCTTGCCGAAGCGCATCTTGGCGTTCCACAGGAAGCGTGGGACCGCGTGCATGTCCTCCTTCCAGATGGAGTGGAAGTAGGCATGCGTCTTGGCAACGGCCTCCGCCTGTTCGGGGCGCATCGGGAACGTCTCGTGATGGGTCCCGGTGAAGTGCTGCCCGATGCGCAACTCGGTGATGGCCACCTGCACGTCGATCGGCGCGCAGCGCATCCACTCCAAGTCGACCTTCGCGAACCCCTTGTCCCGCAGCCGAGCCCGCACCTCGTGGTCCGAGAAGACCAGCCCGTCCGCACGCTCAGCCGACTCGTCCACATGGATCGTGAAGTCCTCCACCAGCGCGGTCTTGAGCTGCTGCTCCACCCGCGACTTCACAGCCCGGGTGGTCTGCCCGATCTTGAGCATCCCCTCGTGGGCGCCATCCTCAATCGAGTACGCGTAGATGCGCAGCCGAGCGTCCGGCTTCTCAGGCAGGAGATCCTCGATGGGCTTACTCATCCGGAAGCGTCCTCGGCCAGCTCCATGGGGCGGATCATCGACTCGATGAAGGCGATCTCTTCATCAGTCAGCCCGTACTTCGTGAAGAGCTCGCCGTCGGTCCAACTCCGGTCCCACTCCTGCATGGGCACCCATGAGTACGTCGAGTGCGTGGCGTCCTGCGTTATCTTCCGCAAGGACACAAGGAACCGGAAGAACTTGGTCGCGTAGTAGGTCCTGAGGCTCTGCGCCTCCTCTCGCGAGTCCAAGTAGAAGAACAGGAACGACTGGGTGCAAACGGACGGGGATGGCGCGATGAGGGGTGGACCGAGTACAAGGTCAACCCCTGACTTCTCACGCTCTCGACCCGAGCCCACCTTCGGGACGAGCAACTTCCATGTGTCAACCAGTTGTGCGCTCTTGGTCACAGCGTCACGGTCAATGAATCCGTGGCCCCGCTTCATCGACCGGATGTAGTAGAGCGGCACGTCGCCTAGCCCCTCGACCTCCCGGAAGCCATCGAAGTTGGAGGTCCAGCCGAACTCCTTGTCCCGGGCCAGGATGGTATTGACTGAAGCCTCGCCCCGCTCAAGTACTTTGCGCAGAATGGTTAGTGCTCGCCCGTCTCGAACGAGGACATCGAACTCGCCCAGCGACCGGGCCATCGGGCCCACAACCTCTCCGCCGCGAACCATGGTGACGTTGCAGTCGCCTTCGTGCGAAGAGTCCCAGAGGAAGTAGCAGACGCCACCGTTGATCCCAACCGACGGGAAGACGTCAGCTGCGTTCGGGTAGTCCACCAGTTCGCGGATGCGCGTATCCGCAAGCATGGTTCGACGGAACTCGCCTAGGCCGAGACCGCTGGCCATCCACCTCGACGGAATCACCATCACGAGATAGCGAGGAGCAAGCCGCTTGGCTTGCTCAACGAAGTGCTGATAGATGGGCATATCCCGGGTCCCGCCGCCCGCTTGGAGTTGATACGGCGGATTGCCGACTATGACGTCGAACTGCATGTCGTCTCCGAACAGCTCAGCGATCCGAGCCTTGATGTCGTCGGTATGGATGAAGGCGTAGGCGTGGCTTTCCAGACCGCTTGCCCGGTCAAGGGTCAGCTGGCTTGCCCCGCAGTAGGAGCATCGGCCGTTCGTGCCCCTTCGAACGGGCTTGCCGTCCGCGTCGGCGGTCTCGATGAACTCGGTTGCGCCGGACCATGTGTGCTCCATCGACTCGAACCAGATGTTGCCTGCGCCGTTTTCGAAGGACGTGGCGATGCTGTGTTTGCCGTTGGCCCACTTGGAGCAGTAGACGCTTCGGCGAGCAAGCAAGCTGGTCAGGTGTGTGATCCCGATCCCGAACACTTGCTTGGTCAGAATGTGATCGACCCGTTCCTCCAGGTTGGGGATTCCTTGCTTCAGGCCCTCGGTGAGCCGCGAGGTGATCTGGCGTAGGAACACGCCGGACTTGGTGAAGGGGTCGAGGAACCTGACCGACGGATCTGCCCAGATGTTCGCGCCCGCGTGAGCATCCGCCCACGACGCTGCGACCAGGTCGAGCATCCTGTCGGCCACCTCTGGCGGGGTGAAGACCTCGTCGTTCGAGAGGTTAGCGATGCACGTCAGCACGTCTGGATTGCGGTTGCTTAGGCGCAGCGCGACCTGCTCAGCCACGATGGTTGTCACCCTCGGCGATATCGGTGACCGAGAGCGTGCCGTGGTCTTGGGTCGGTCTGAAGAGCTCGTGTTTGCCGAGATCGGCGAAGAGCGAGTCCTCCGCTCCGAAGGCCGACATGTGCGTCAGCGTGTCGAAGCGGAAGTCGCGGCGGTGGTACCGGCCCTTGCCTAGGTAGGACCATTCGGCGAACGTGATCGGCTGGGGGACTGGGTCCTGCGTGGTCATGGAGAGCGCGTCGCCGTGGACGATGTTGAGTTCTAGTACGGCCTTGGCCGCCGCGGTCCACTCGCTCGCTGGACCGAGTCCGAGTGCACCAGTGAAGATCACGAGCAGTGCTTCCCGGCATTCGGCGACGTTGTCGGCGAGGAGCTCGATTCCGTAGATGGACATCAGTGCAAGAAGTCCGTGGTGATTGCGCTCGAACTCGCTCGCCGCGTACCTCCGCTCCACCGTGGAGAGCTTGCGCTGCAGCACCGGGACGAGGAAGTTGCCTGAGCCGCATGCTGGCTCCAGGAAGCGTGCGTCGATCCGGGCGGCCTCTGCTTTAACGAGGTCCAGCATCGCCTCCACGGTTTCCGGTGGGGTGAATACCTCGCCGTGATCGGCAACCCGCTTCTTGGACTTCACCAGGGACACGCCGCCAGCCTACGAGGGAGCCCTGACGAATACCGGCAGTAGCGCGTTGGTGGCCGTGCGACTTGTCGGAGGGCCACCGCCCCCGAGATCTGGAACCTTGCTCGGTTTGGTCAGCTGGGTCGCGAGCGGCCGGGCCCGAGCGCAGAGAGCAGCGCTCTCATTACCCGTGCTCTGGGCATTCTCGTCACCCAGTTGGCGGGCGGGTCCTGCGGGCGAGGCCGATTGTGCGCCCTCTCGGGAAGGACCGAGAGCAGAGCGGGACGCGGACGCGCCCACACGCCCGTAGAGGGCCCGAACGCAACGCTAGGCCCAGAGGGCACCCCGACGGTCCACGAGTGACGCATGTTCACAATGGGTGGGCCACATCAGAGCTCTAGGCCTTCCTGCAGGTCGAACCGAGCGAAGTGAAGGATCGCGATAGCTCTTAGGAGGACCGCTTCGTCCTCGGTGGGGGCACCTCCGGTTGCGGTGGACAGGACCACCCCGGCCAGGGTCGTGGTGGCGGTTCCGGCCTCTTCCGCGGCGACTTGCGCTTCGAGGACCCGCAGCGCTCCCGCACTGGTGTCGCTGGGGAGGTACTCCACCGGGCTTTGGGCATCGGCCTCGTGATCGCCGGCTCCGCGGTGACGGTCGGGCGACCCTGCCGGTGATTTCAGTCGTCGCATGCGTGACAACGCCGCATTCGTTGACCTGCTGATCAGGGTGTCGAGAACCGCGAGGGGCGGGGCGGGGTCGGTTGGGAGGCGGGTGAGGCCGCCTGCCTCCGCCCATGCGGTTGCCCTATCCGGCGTCAGCGGAAGCGATGGGTGTGAGGGATCGAAGCTCAGTTGGAAGCCGACACCGAGGGAAACGCGTCGGAGTTCAGCTGAGCCGGGTGGGGTCTCGGCTGCTTCCCGATTTGGGTCAGCGCCGGTAGTGGGATCGATGAACCCGACAGCGAGCACGACTACCCGGGCGCTGAGCAGGTGTTGAGCGTCACCTTGGATGGTCATGCGCGGGGTGGTTGGCGTCGCTGGGCGTGATGACGGCTGTGTCGGGATTGGCTGCCGCCCTCCGCGTCATGAACGTGATGATGCCGGTCCACGCACGATCCGGGGCCGATCCGCGGCCGGGGTGGTCCTTGGGCTGCATCCGGGGGCGGGCGGACCGGTGGGCCGGGGCGGGTGGCAGGCTGCAACACCAGATGGCCCCTGCCGGTCCCGGCCGGGGCGGGGCACGATGCGGGGATGGGATGGTTCGCAGACCGTGATCATGGTGCTGGACCCGGCACGCGCCCAGGCGGACCTGGCCGCCGGTGGCCTGCCCTGTGGTGACTGCGGGCATTCGCTGGCGCCGTGGGGCGACACAGCACCAGCGGCCGCATAGACAAAGACTTGTCGAAGCCCCGTGGCCGCGTCAGATTCGGCGCATACCCACCCGCCCCACTTCGGCCCGTCGAGCGCGCCGGGGCTGGGGTGGCGGCCGAGGTTCAGGCGAGGGGCTGCAG
>JBAVKY010000494.1:0-1734 GCA_049688555.1 Propionicimonas sp. | reverse complement strand
GGCCCATGTGATCCACGACAACCGAGTTCGGCCGGTGCTTCGCAACTACACCTGAGCCCACCCACAGCGGAACCCCGGGACCACCCCCGACCGGGTAGTAGTGTCCAACCCATGACCAGGGTGCTCTGCCTCTTCGATCATCAAGGAATGCACCGCGGTCAAGGACCGGTCCACCGCAAGGATGGCGATGAGGGGATCGGCCCCTACCGGGTGGACCACCTGATCGACATGGGTTTCGACCTGATCCCCCTGCCCCCCGCGCACGGAAGATTCCACCAGAAGCTCCGCGCGGTGGCGGAACACCGCTCCGGCATGCCCCTCGACCTAGCCGTACGAGCGATCTCCCGAGGACGCGGCGTCGACCTGGTCCTCACGATCCTGGAACCCATGGCCACCGCACCGGCCCTGCTGAGGCGGGCCGGCGTCTGGCCGTATCGGGGGACCCCAATCCACACGGTCGCCTGCTGGTGGGGAGAGGACCTGGCCCACGGCAACGCGGGCACCCGCGCCCGCGTGGTGCGAACTGCGCGGGAGATGACCCGGATCTACGTCTTCAGTCAGAACCAAGTGGCCATCTTCGCCGATGCCGGCATCGACCCGGAGAAGGTAGTCGCGGTGCCGTTCGGAACGGACTTGGACGTCTTCCCCGACACGCGGCCGAAGCAGAAGCGGTTCGACGTGATCGCCGTCGGGCTGGACCGCGGACGGGACTTCGACTCGCTCGTCCTGGCCGCCCACTTCATCCCCGACATCAGGATCGACCTCTTCACGCGACCGGAGATGATCAGCGTCCCACTGCCCCCAAACGTCACCATTCATGGACTGGTCGACGGGGCTACCCACCGCGCCAACCTCGCGGACGCCACCCTCGCCGTGATACCCACGCACAACTTCGCCTACCCGACGGGGCAGAGCGTCCTGCTCGAGGCATTCGCGTCGCGGACGCCAGCGGCGATCACGAGCACTGATGCCATTCAGGAGTACGTCGACCACGGGCGGACGGGGTTCCTGTTGCCATTGCACGACCCGGAGGGGATCGCCGCGACCATTGAGGAGGCGTTGGGCGATGACGACCGTCTCGCCAGCGTTGGCGCCGCGGCACGTGTCGAAGTGGAGAAACGCTTCAACAACCGCCACATGTGGGCGGACATCGCACGCCATCTACACCCATAGCGCAATCCTCGGCGGTGCACCGACTACCTCCGAATCACTCGCTTCAGTCGCTCGAACAGCTGTAGGAACGTGCCAGGGAAGCCGGCCTGTGCCATGCCAGCCAGTGCAAACGCCGAGGGAGTTCTGTGTCGACGGGCATAGCGCAGCAGGATGCCCTTGACTTCGCGCGCGGGCATGCCAGCCAAGTAGCTCCGCACAGCTGGGTGAATTAGATAGTCCGTCAACTGGTCATCGGTCTGCTGGTCCATGCCATAGTGCTTGCTCAAAGTCCGAATCAGTGATGGGAAGTAGTCCTTCGCAATGTCGTTGCGCAACGCTTCACCCAACGAGCCTGGGGTCGTCCGATTATAGACGAGCGGTTCATTCACAACAGTGAACGGGTGAATTCTTGCCAAGCGCAACCACATGTCGTAATCCTCGAACGTGAGGTCTGGGTCGTAGCCACCGGCAGCCTTCATCAGGTCGGTTCGAACCATGACGGTTGGCGCGGGAATGAAGTCCCTTCGAAGCAACTCGTTGAAAAGCTCCCGCCGTGAGCCAGAAGGTGGCCACGGCTTGGGC
>JBAVKY010000493.1:0-3894 GCA_049688555.1 Propionicimonas sp. | reverse complement strand
GTAGTTGGCGTTCAGGATGGCCGTCTGGGTCGCCAGGCGCATCCCGTCGGAACCCATCAGCGCAATGAACGCATACGTGATCGGAAGCACCCCGGCAGAACCGTAGGGCGCCGCACTGATCGGACCGTAACTGCCCGACGGACCGGCGTCCGGGCAGAGCGGATGGTTGGGCAGGAAGGGCGCCAAGTGTTCCTTGACGGCCACCGGCCCGACACCCGGGCCGCCACCGCCGTGCGGGATGGCGAAGGTCTTGTGGAGGTTCAGGTGGCTGACGTCCGCGCCGAACCGTCCCGGGCTCGCAAGGCCGACCAGGGCGTTGAGGTTCGCGCCATCGACGTACACCTGACCGCCGGCCTCATGCACCACCAGGCAGATCTGCTCCATGGTGTCCTCAAACACGCCGTGGGTCGAGGGATAGGTCACCATGACCGCGGCCAACTGCTCGGCGTGAGTCGCCACCTTGGCCGCCAGATCGGACAGGTCGACCGAGCCGTCGGTCCCGGTCGCCACCACGACCACCCGCATCCCGGCCATCACGGCCGATGCGGCGTTCGTACCATGAGCAGAGGAGGGAATCAGGCACACCGTCCGGTGCGCCTCGCCGCGAGCCTGGTGGTAGCCACGGATGGCCATCAGCCCTGCGAACTCACCCTGGCTGCCGGCGTTGGGCTGCAGGCTGATCCGGTCGTAGCCGGTGAGGGAAATCAGCCAGCGCTCGAGTTCGCCGATCAGCTCGATGAAGCCCTGGGCGTCCGCGGTGGGCACGAAGGGGTGGAGGTCAGCGAAGCCGGGATAGCTGATCGGCTCCATCGCGGCCGCCGGGTTGAGCTTCATGGTGCAGGAGCCGAGCGGGATCATGCCCCGATCGAGGGCGAAATCACGATCGGACAGCGTGCGCAGATAACGCAGGAACTCGGTTTCGGTGTGGTAGGCCGAGAACACCGGATGCTGCAGCAGGGGAAGGTCCCTGGCATGGTCGGCCAGATCACCAACCGGCTCCGCGTCAATCGTGGCGCCGAACACCTCAGCGAGGGCCGCCAGATCAGCCTGGGTGCAGTCCTCCCCCACGCTGATGCCGACCCGGTCGTCGTCGGTCAGCCGCAGGTGAATGCCACACTCCCGCGCCGCCGCCACCAGGGACCGGGCACGACCCGGGGTGACCACCCCGATGGTGTCGAAGAATTGCTCTGCAACGAGCCGATGACCGGCCGCCTGCAAGGCGCCGGCCAGGCGCCGGGTGTTGCTGTGGATCGCCGCTGCGATGGCCGTCAGCCCTGGCCCGCCGTGGTACACCGCGTAGCACGATGCCACCACCGCCAGCAGGACCTGCGCGGTGCAGATGTTCGAGGTGGCCTTCTCTCGGCGGATGTGCTGCTCGCGGGTCTGCAGCGCCAGCCTGAAGGCCGCCACCCCATCCACGTCCCGGGAGACCCCGACGAGCCGGCCGGGTAACTGCCGTTCGAGCCCGGCCCGGACGGCGATGTAGCCAGCATGCGGACCGCCGAAGAACAGCGGAACTCCGAACCGCTGCGTGGAACCCACGACGATGTCCGCACCCCAGGTGGCGGGCGCGGTCAGCAGGGTCAGCGCCAACGGATCGCAGGCCGCGATCACCTGCGCGCCGTTGGCGTGAGCCGTGGCCGCGACCGCCGACAACTCCGCGACCGGGCGTACCGCACCGGACGCACCGGGCTGCTGCACCACGACGGCGAACGCCTCATGGGTCTGGAGCGCCTCCACCAGGGACCCCTCAGCGACCACCACCTCGATGCCGGTGGCCAGCGCTCGGGTGCGCAGCACCGCGAGGCTCTGCGGCAACACGTCGGCATCGACGACCACCACACCGCCCTTGCGGCTCGCCCGGCGGGCCAGCGCCACGGCCTCCGCCACCGCCGTTCCCTCGTCCAGCAACGACGAACCAGCGGTGGGCAGGCCGGTCAGATCACTCACCATGGTCTGGAAGTTGGCCAGCGCCTCCAGCCGACCCTGACTGATCTCAGGCTGGTAAGGGGTGTAGGCGGTGTACCACGCCGGATTCTCCAGCACCGCCCGGCGGATCACCGGTGGCGTGATGGTGCCGTGATAGCCGAGCCCGATCATCGGGCGTCCCGGGAAGTTGCGCGAAGCCAAAACCGCCAGTCGGGCCTGCACGCCGGCTTCGGTGCCCGCCGGGGGAAGGACCGGCGGTCGCTGGTCCAATAGTCCCGCCGGGATGGCGGCCAGGGTCAGTTCGTCCAGCGTGGCGAACCCCAACAGGCTCAGCATCTCATCGGTTTCACTGGGCGATGGCCCGAGGTGGCGAGGCGCGAATTCCGTCATGGTGCCCTCTCTCGTCGCGACGCACCAAACCTATAGCAGTCGCGGGCCGGGGCAGGTGGAGGCCTACCCGCTGGCGCGTGCCTGGCGACGCTGCGCAAGCTCGTCGTTGTGCTGGGCCACATCACTGGCGCGCTCACCGGGCAATGCCGCGATGCTGCCCTCGATGTCGCGCCAAACCCTTCCCAGGGCGATACCGAACATGCCCTGGCCACCGCGCAACAGGTCGATGACCTCGTCGTCAGAGGTGCATTCGTAGACCGAGACCCCGTCGCTCATCAGCGTCACCTCCGTGAGGTCCTCTACCCCGCGAGCCCGCAGGTGTTCGATGGCCGTGCGGATCTGTTGCAGTGAGATCCCGGCGTCGATGAGGCGTTTGATGACCTTCAAGATCAGCAGGTCACGGAAGCTGTAGAGCCGCTGCGTGCCCGACCCCCCCGCAGAGCGAATCTCAGGAACGACCAGCCCGGTCCTGGCCCAGTAGTCCAGCTGCCGGTACGTGATGTCGGCGGCACGGCAGGCCACCGGACCGCGGAACCCGACGTCCTCGGGCAGCGGGGAGAAATCACCGTCGAACAGCGTGTCCTGACTGGTGCGGGCCGGCTCCTGCGCCTGCGATGGTCCGCTCACGTCCGCCTCACTTCACGCCTTGGGTGTGTGCCGATGTCATGTGACGGTAATCCGCGCCAGCCAGGACGGTCAACGACACGCCGAACCCCAGCCCCGCCATCGCGGAGTCTTACCGTGAACCTCAGGGTTTTCAACCGGTTGGTCCGAAGTCGTCTGGGGTCACTGAATCGAGGAACTCGCGGAACCGTTCCACCTCATCCTCAGGTGGAGACTCGGCGTCGTCGGGTGGCAGATCCCGAACTCCTGCCGCGTCCAGCACCTCTTCCACGCAGTGAATCAGGCAGCCCGTCCGTAGCGCCAGGGCGATGGCGTCTGAAGGACGAGCGGGCAGCGAGACACCTTTGACGACGATTTCGGCGAAGAACTGGCCGTCGTCGTAGGCGACGATCTGGACGTCCTCCAGGGCGCCCCCCAGGGTTTCGATCAGGTCGCCCACCATGTCATGGATGCCCGGACGGTACGGGTCCGGGTCATCGGTCGCGCCGACGATCGCCGCGGCGCCCGTCGCACTCATCCAGATCGGCAGCAGCCGTCCACCGTCCACCTCACGAAGCAGCACCAAGGGCGCCATGTCGGGCGTGGTCACCCGCACTTCCTCGACCGTCAGCTCACGCATGGCGCCACCCGTCACTGGGGCAGCTGCGAACGCATGATGGCTGCGTGGGCGTGCAGCACCAGCTGCATCACATCGGAGGGCAGTTGCCGGGCGGACGGATTGCGCCGAAGGTGGGGAGCGATCGCCTGCTCGATCAGGCCGACCTCACGTTCGGCCGACTGTTTGACCACCCGCAGGTGGCGCGCGTCCATGCCGAAGGCGGCGAGTTTCCGGGCGATCACGGCAACGGTCAAGGCGTCGCGCCCGTAGTAGACGGTGCCCCGTCGGGGCAGCACCAGACCGTGCTTCTCGAGGTCGGTCAACGAGGTCTCGCTGAGCCCGCTGACCTGCAG
>JBAVKY010000492.1:0-3098 GCA_049688555.1 Propionicimonas sp. | reverse complement strand
GATCACCGACGTGTGCACCTATCACGAGCTGACCGTGCCGCCGGAGGAGGCCTCGACGGTGCCGATCGGGCGGCCGTGCCGGAACACCGCGGTTGTGGTGCTGACCGGGGACGACCGGGCGGCCGGGGTGGACGAGGTGGGCGAGCTGTGCATCCGCGGGTCGGGGGTGGCGATGGGGTACTGGAACGCCCCGGAGCTGACCGGCAAGGTGTTCGTGCAGAACCCGCTGAACCCCCGCTACAACGACCTGATCTACCGCACCGGTGACCTGGTCCGGATGGACGCCGACGGGGTGATCCACTACCTGGGCCGCAAGGACCACCAGATCAAGCACCTGGGGTACCGGATCGAGCTGGGTGAGATCGAGTCGGCGGCGGCGTCGCTGCCGCAGGTCGACCACTGCTGCGCGCTGTACGACGCCGACGCCCAGGTGATCCACCTGGTCGTGTCCGGCAGCGAGCAGATCGACCTGGCCGGGCTGCGCCGCGCGCTGGCGTCCCGGCTGCCCAAGTACATGGTGCCCGGGAAGGTCCACTTCAAGACACCATTGCCGTTGAATCCCAACGGCAAGATCGACCGCAAGCGATTGGAAGGCGAGTATGTCCATGCTCAGTGAGTTGTCCGACCGGCAGGCCGTCTGGGACCAGGTCCTGGCCGGGGTCGCCGAGCTGAAGCCTGACGTCGAGGACCTCGCCGACCAGTCGGCACTGGCCTCCGATGGAGTGCTCGATTCATTCGACGTGATCCTGATCGTGGGCCAGTTCGAGGACGCCTTCGGAGTGAAGATCCCGGGCAGCGAGATCGTCCCGGAGGCGTTCGACAGCATCGAGGCCATGGTGGATCTCGTTCTTCGGAATCGTGGGGTCGCCTGATGCTCACGCGGTTCAAGGGAGTCCGCATTGCCGGCATCTCGGTTGTCGTGCCGCGCAACGTGTCCCGGTACGACGACGAGATCGCCAACTACGACCACACGCCGGCGAAGGCCCGCAAGCTGAAGCTGGTGATGGGCTACGACCAGCACCGCGTCGCCGAGCCGGGCACCTGCACGTCGGACCTGGTCGTCGCGGGGATCCGGCGGCTGGAGGAGCAGGGGGACCTGCGCCTCGACGAGGTCGACGCGCTGGTGTTCGTCTCGCAGACGCCGGACTACGTGCTGCCGCCGACTTCTTCGGTGCTGCACGGGACCCTCGGCCTGCGGGAGGACGCGTACTGCGTGGACATCAACTCCGGCTGCTCGGGCTATTCGCTCGGGCTGATGCAGGCGTTCATGCTGCTGCAGCAGGAGGGCGTCGAGAAGGTGCTGCTGTGCGCTGGCGACCTGCTCAGCGCCAGGATCTCGCCGAACGACCGCAACTCGTACCCGCTGACCGGCGACGCGGCCTCGATCACGCTGCTGGAGAAGTCCTCCGACGATGACGTGATCTGGTCGGCCATGATGAACCGGGGCGCGATGCACGAGGCCCTCATCATCCCGGCCGGCGGAGCCCGGCTGCCCAGCTCGGAGGAGACCAAGGTCCCGTTCCGGGATGCCGACGGCAACGTGCGCAGCCAGGAGCAGTTGTACATGGCCGGCGCCGACGTGTTCAACTTCACGCAGTCGGCCGTCCCGGACCTGATCAACGAGGTGCTGGAGCGCTCGGGCACGAGCAAGGAGGAGGTCGACTACTTCTTCCTCCACCAGGCCAACGACTTCATCGTCAAGAAGCTCGCCGAGCGGCTGGAGGTCCCGCTGGCCAAGGTGCCGCACGGGATCGTCGGGAAGTACGGGAACTCGAACTCAGCGACCATCCCGATCACGATCTGCACCGCCCTGCCCGATGGGCCCCAGGAGCCGCTGAACGTCGTCATGTGCGGCTTCGGGGTCGGGCTGTCCTGGGGTGCCGTCCAGATGAAGCTGTCGAAGTTCGACTTCTGCAGCATCGTCGAGTACTGATCACTGGCCACCATCGCAAGCACTGAAGGGAAGATGGGAATGGACGCGTTCTACGCGCAGATGGAAGAGGCGATCGGCCTGGAGGAGGGGACCCTGGCGGCCGACACCGAGTTCAAGGAGCTCGAGGAGTGGGACTCGCTGGCCCTGCTCACCGTGCTGGTCATGCTGCAGGACGAGTACGGCGTGACGGTGAGCAACGCCGAGGTTCGCGGGATCACTACGGTCGTCGAGCTGCAGGACCTGGTGACCGCCAAGCAGTCGGCGGCGTGAGCCGCCGACGCGGCCGCGCCACGCGAACCAGGGGCTGAACATGCTCTACACAGGTACGTTCACGGACACCAGCGAGCCGGAGTGCACGGTGGAGCGGGTGTACATCGCCGGCGCCGGGGGTGGCGGCCAGGAGCTCCTCTCCTGCATCTGGGGGTCGGTCGACGGTCCCGGCCAGCCGAGGTTCGCCGGATTCCTGGACAGCGATCCGGACGGAGCAGGCCGCCTGCTCGCCGAGAAGGGCCTGGACTACCCGGTCGTCTCGCCGCAGCAGGCCGCTGAGGTCCCCGGGTCCGGCTTCCTCATCGCAGTGGCCGATCCGACGGCGAAGGAGCGCTTCTACGGCGAGCTGGTCGCGCTCGGGATGACGCCCTGCGGGTTCATCCACGGTGATGCGATCATCGGCCTGCGGATCCGCATGGGCGAGGGGTGCCTGATGTTCCCCCGCACCGCGGCGACGATCAACGTCACGATGGGGCGCGCGGTGATGGTCAACCTCGGATGCACGCTGGGTCACGATTCCTCGGCCGGGGACTTCACAACGTTCTTCGGGGCGAACGAGATCAACGGCAGCGTTCGGGTCGGCACCCGCGTCGTGTTCGGCTCGGGTGCTGTCACCCACCCGCGGATCTCGATCGGCGATGACGCCGTCGTGGGGATCGGAAGCGTCGTGGTGCGCAGCGTGCCCGCCGGAACGTCAGTGTTCGGCAACCCGGCCAAGCGCCTGCAAGCCAGGTGAGCCCGGCCGCCGGAGCGGTGATGCCGGACGGGCCGAACGCCGGGTAGGCCTGGACGCCAGGTGAGCCGGGTGCGCCGGAGAGCCCAGATGCCGGCATAGGGGGCGCTGATCTCCTGATCAGCGCCCCCTATCCCAGTTCTGGGGCGCCAGGCAGTGCTC
>JBAVKY010000491.1:0-10321 GCA_049688555.1 Propionicimonas sp. | reverse complement strand
TGCCCCACGTTCTTGAAGGGAGGGTCGTGGCCCAGGTTCTGCTCAACGGCCTGTTCGTCGGCTCGTTCTATGCCCTGGTGGCACTGGGCTACAGCATGGTCTACGGCATCATCAAGCTGCTCAACTTCGCTCACGGCGACCTCTACATGCTGGGTGCCTATGTCGGGTTCATGGTTCTTTCCGGGGTCCCGGGCGCGGCCCAAGTGGCAGCTGTCCCGGCACTCCTGGTCTTGTTGCTGATCGCGATGCTCACCACCGGGCTGTTGGGAGTCGCGATCGAGCGAGTTGCCTATCGCCCCTTGCGCGCGGCGCCACGGTTGTCGGTGCTGATCACCGCGGTCGGCATGTCGTTCACGCTCGAGTACGGCGTTCGGCAGATCTTCGGCGCCAGCCCCAAGGCATACCCGCTTCGCATCAGCGGCGGCATGGTGACCGTCCTCGGTGCCCAGATCTCGGTGGCACAGATCTCGTTGATGGTGGTGGCGGCGCTGTTGATGGCGGTGCTCGCCTTCTACGTGAACCGGACCAGGGAGGGACGCGCCATGCGCGCGATCGCCCTGGATTCCCGGGCCTCCACCCTGATGGGCATCGACGTCAACCGGACCATTTCGCGGGTGTTCTTCGTGGGCTCTGCGCTGGCCGGTGCCGGCGGCGTGATGGCCGGGGCGTTCTACGGATCCATCGACTTCATGATGGGTTTCTCCATCGGGCTGAAGGCGTTCACCGCGGCCGTGATCGGTGGCATCGGGAACCTCTACGGCGCGATGCTGGGCGGCTTGGCGCTCGGCGTGCTGGAAGCCGTCGGTACTGCGTGGGTGGGCGGTGAGTGGCGCGACGTGTTCTCGTTCGGCTGCCTGATCCTCTTCCTCACCTTCCGGCCCACCGGGTTGCTCGGCGCCCGCGTGGTCGAGCGGATGTGATCCCGATGGGCATCCTCGTCCCTTCCCGCGACCCCGTCGGCGTGCTGATACCCCCGAACCGTCACACCACGCGCCCGGCACAGCCGTTGCGTTGGCGCAGCGACCGGGCCGGCCTCGGCGCCCTCGGGGTGGTTGCCGTGATCGCGGTGCTGGTGTTGCCGTTCGTCAACGCCTCCCCGTACCTGATCTCGATCCTCACGTCGGCCATGATCTACGTCATGCTGGCGCTCGGGCTCAACGTCGTCGTGGGCTACGCCGGTCTGCTGGATCTGGGCTACATCGCCTTCTTCGCGGTGGGGGCCTATACCTCGGGCATCCTGACCACGGAGTTCGGGTTCACCATGGTTGCCGCGATCCCGGTCACGATCGCGGCGTGCATCCTGGCCGGGATCGTCATCGGCGGCCCGACGCTCCGGCTGCGCAGCGACTACCTGGCCATCGTCACGCTCGGTTTCGGAGAAATCATCCGGATCACCGCCAACAACCTGGACATCACGGGCGGGCCCTCGGGCATCCATGGGATCCCCACCTGGGCGTTCTTCGGCTGGGACTTCAGCGAGGGTCTTTCCATCGGCGGGATCTTCTTCAACCCCAAGATCGTCTTCTACTACTTCGTGGCGGTGGTGGTCGTGGTGCTGGGGGTCATCGGCATCAGTAGGTTGTCCCGCGGCAAGATGGGTCGCGCCTGGAAGGCAGTCCGCGACGACGAGGACGCTGCCGAGGCGATGGGCATCAACACCTATCTGGCCAAGATCACCGCCTACATCATCGGAGCCGTCTGGGCGGGGCTCGCCGGCCAGTTGATGGCGGCCCACCTCTCGGCCATCTCGCCCAACAGTTTCCAGTTTCTCTATTCGGCGCTGATCCTCATGGCTGTGGTCCTCGGCGGGATGGGTTCCACTCCCGGGGTCATCATCGGAGCGTTGTTCGTCTCGTTGGCGCCGGAGTTCCTGCGAGAGTTC
The DNA here is from genome assembly GCA_049688555.1 of Propionicimonas sp. Taxonomy (GTDB): domain Bacteria; phylum Actinomycetota; class Actinomycetes; order Propionibacteriales; family Propionibacteriaceae; genus Propionicimonas. The sequence goes on along the minus strand of JBAVKY010000491.1, from coordinate 8,439 downwards.
TCCGACTGGCGCTACCTGCTGTTCGGCGTCCTGCTGGTGGTCACCATGATCTTCCGGCCCAAGGGCATTTGGCCCGCCACCTCGGCATTCCCCTGGTCGCGGGACAAGCGGCTCGGAACCGGCCCCAAACCAGTCGATCAAGACCTCAACCCTCGCGACGTCGCGGATCTTGAGGCGGCCGAGGATGCCGCGGGAAGGCGGGATCACCATGAGCGTTGAGCCGACCGTCGCCCGTGAGACCCTCCTCGAAGTCAAGGACCTGCACCTGCACTTCGGCGGCGTCCGCGCGGTCGACGGCCTGAGCATGGCAGTGCACGAAGGAGAAATCGTGTCGGTGATCGGCCCCAACGGGGCCGGCAAGACCAGCGCCTTCAACTGCATCACCGGCTTTTACCGACCCAGCAGCGGCAGCATCACGTTCCTGGGGGAGTCCATCACTCACGCCAGGCCGTCACGCATCACCACGATGGGAATGGCGAGGACGTTCCAGAACCTGCGGCTGTTCTCCGACCTGTCGATCCTTGACAACGTCAAGACCGCGATGCACGCCCGCCTATCGCAGCGCTGGTTCGACGCCTTCCTGCACACCCCGCGCTACCGGCGCACCGAATCCTGGTGCGACCAGGACGCCCGTGCCTGGCTGGAGTTCGTCGGCTTCAGCGGCGACGAATCGCTGTATGTGACCCAACTGCCCTACGGCGCCCAGCGAAAGGTGGAGATCGCCCGAGCGCTGGCCACATCCCCGAAGGTGCTGCTGCTGGACGAGCCGGCTGCGGGGCTGAACCACAACGAGAAGCAGCAGCTGATCGAGCTGATCCGGCGGATTCGCGACCTGGGTGTCTCGATCGTGCTGATCGAGCACGACATGGGCCTGGTGATGGACATCTCCGAGCGCATCATCGTGCTCAACTACGGCCAGGAGATCGCGGACGGGACACCGGAGCAGATCCGGAACGATCCAATGGTGATCGAGGCCTATCTGGGCGCGGACGAGGAGGAGCAGTGAGCTGGTTGGACGTTTGTGGCATCAGCCTCTTCTACGGCCGGATCCAGGCGCTGGAGAACCTCAGCTTCACCGTGGCTCAAGGCGAGGTGGTAGCGCTGCTGGGCAACAACGGGGCGGGAAAGTCGACGACGCTGAACCTGATCTCCGGCCTGGTTCGGCCCAGCACGGGGACCCTGACATGGGACGGCAAGGACCTCACGAAGATCGCCCCGCACAACCTGGTCGCCCAGGGCATCGTCCAGGTGCCGGAGGGCCGCCGCATCTTCAGCACCATGACGGTTCACGAGAATCTGCAACTGGGCGGCTACCGGGTGAAGGACGTCACCGTGGTCGCCGAGCGGATCAAACGGGCTTACGAGTTGATGCCCCGGCTGCATGATCGGCGTGACCAGCAAGGCGGAACCCTGTCCGGCGGTGAGCAACAGATGCTGGCCATCGGCCGGGCCCTGGTCAGCGGGCCGAAGCTGCTGCTGCTGGACGAGCCATCGATGGGATTGGCGCCGCTCATGGTGACCCAGGTGATGCAGCTCATCACGGCCGTCAAGGAGCAGGGCACGACCGTCCTCGTGGTGGAGCAGAACGCCAAGGCGGCGCTGCGGATCGCCGATCGAGCGTACGTGCTGGAGAACGGCACCGTGTCGCTGTCGGGCCCGGCCCGTCAACTGGCCAGCGACACCCGCGTCGTCGAGGCGTACCTCGGGGGGTAGACCCGGACGAGCGCCAGTTCAGGCCTGCCGGATCAGGACGACATCAAGACGATCATCGCAATCAGGCCGATGACCAGCAGCCACAGCAGGCTGCCGATGATGCCGATCACCATGCCGATCGTCAGCATGGCGCTGGGGCGCCACCGCCCCGGCTCTCGCCGCATCGCTGCCCTGCCCCGGGCGCCGAGCCCCCAGGCGAAGGGACAGGTCAGGCCGAAGCTGAAGAGCCCGAGCAGGGCGAGGGCCAAGGTGGGGGCCGCGTTGGGGTGTTCTGGGCGGTAGGCGGGCGCGGGCGTCGGCCAGGGCTGGGGCTGTTGTGGTTGGTAGGGGGAGGCAGGGTACTGCTGGTAGGTGGGGGTTGACGCCAACACGGGCTGGGCAGCGGGTGTCGCGAGTTCTGCCGGTGGGTTGACCGCTGTGGGCACCGGCTCGACGGGCACCGCGGGTCGTTGGGCAGGATCGAGTGGCAGGTCGAGCAGGGTGGCTTCGGTCGGCTCCGTCCATGGCGCCCAGGCAGTGGTGGAGAAGCCTCCGGCGGGAACTAGGGGGATCGTCTCGTCGTTGGCCGCCGATGGCTCCTCAGCCTCGGGTGTCGGCCAGCGCGGATTCTGGTAGGGCTCAGTCATCGGTCCTCGTTCGTCGTCCCTTCCACGGTACCCGGCTCAATGCGTCCCCGGGTAGGGACGATGCGGCGGGCTGAGGCGCCCGCTACTGGTGGGGCTTGTCCGAGGGCGATCTGGGTCCTGCTGTGGATCGGTGCAGCTACTGGGGCCGCCCGAGGAGGTCGAAGCCGCTTCGCGTGGAATTTCGCAGCCATTGCCCGATCTCAGCGGCTCCATAAACTGCCTGCGTCCACATCAGGGCAGACGGGAGTGCTGGCGGCCTGCCATAGCCTGCCGCAATCCCCGCGAACGCTGACGCCAGACGGCCACGCGGGTCAGCGGCAGCGGCGATCTGGGCCGCGCCGTGACTGGCCCGGGCGGGGAACTCCCTGACTAGAGCTGATAGCGGCCGGGGGCGGACTCGGTGATCAAGCCATCAGCCACCAAGGATGCGAGCGCCCCTCCGGCCTGCCTGGCGTCCTGCGGCCAAGCCGTCAGGAGGTGATCGCGGGAGACCGCACCGTCGCTGTGGCGCAGCAGTTCAAGCAGCGCCCCGCGGCACTGGCGATCGGTGCCTGCCCAGGGCTGTCCCCGGCGCGGCAGGGGTGAGGGCGGGCGGCCGCTCGAGAGCCAGCGGCATCCGTGGGCGACCGGGCACGCGTGGCAGGCGGGAGACCTCGCGGTGCAGATCCGGGCTCCCAGTTCCATGGCGGCCACCGCCCAGTGGGCGGCCTCGGCGGGGTCGTCTGGCAGCCAGTTCGTTGCCCGCGCGCGTTCCGCCGCCCCAATGGTGGCGGCCGGGAACTCTTCGCCACCTTCGAGCCGTGCCAGCACGCGGCGGACGTTGGTGTCGAGCACCAAGTGGCGTTGTCCGAAAGCGAAGCTGGCGATCGCTGCCGCGGTGTACTCGCCTACCCCGGGGAGGGCGCGCAGGTCCGCCACTGCCGTCGGCACCTCGCCGCCATGCCTGGCGAGGATGAGGCACGCGGCTTGGTGCAGCCGCTGCGCCCGCCGTGGATAGCCGAGCCGCCCCCAGGCCCGGATTGCTACGCCCACCGGCTCAGCGGCGAGCGCAGGCGGACTGGGCCAGCGCTCCAGCCACTCCTGCCAGGGGGTGAGCACTCGGGCCACGGGGGTCTGCTGCAGCATGAACTCACTCACCATGACCCCCCACGCGCTGACCCCGACCCCGCGCCACGGCAGGTCCCGTGCCTCGCCGGCGTACCAGGCGATCACGTCCGTCCTCACCCCGGTGCGCTCCACCCGGCAACGGTACCCATTCGCTGCCCTGCTCCGGCGTGGGTGCGGCCCGGACGAGAGGGCGCGAACTACCCTGTCGCCATGGGATCAGTGCTCCACCCGGTGGGTCCGGAAGAGCCTCGCGTCTACTGGATACGTCGCGCAGCCGTGGTTGGTGTCGCCGTGCTGCTCATCGTCGCGTTGTGGTGGATCTGGCCCAAACCCCAGACAGTCAGTGCCGTCCCTGAGATTTCTCCGCTCGCATCGGCAGGAACCCCGTCCGCCCTCGCCACGCCGTCGATGACGGCTGCGGGATCACCGAGCGCCTCGCCGACGCCGACCGGTCCGCAACCGTGCCAGGCCGCCTCAGTCCGGCTCTCGATCGTCGGCTTCCAGAAGGTGAAAGTGTCCGCCAAACAGGTGTTCACCCTTACCGCGACGAACACCGGAACGGACCCGTGCGTCCTGACCATCAGTCCGGACACCTCGAGCGTGACCGTGAGTTCCGGGAACGACCGGATCTGGAGCACCGCCGACTGTGACAAGTGGCTGCCGGCCAAGAAGATGACGCTGAAATCGCAGGCCACGCATGAATTCTCCGTGACCTGGCCGCTGCGGCGTTCGTCGAGCGTCTGCAAGCTCAGCAGGCCCAAGTTGGCTCCCGGCACCTACGTCGCCAAAGCTGTGTTCGCCGAAGTGTCAACCGCGCAGCAGGCCATGGTTCTGACGAAGTGAGCCTCAGGTGGGAAGTTCTGCGGCGGCGTGGTAGCTCGTCTCGGTGAGCCGTGCCAGCCCTTCACGGAGTCGCCTGGCTATCCCGTAGTCGACTTCGGGGACGTTCACCAGTTCTGTCGTGCTCGCGCCGAGTAACGCCTGCAGCGAGCCGAAGTGATCGATCAGTCGATCCGCGACGTCGGCCGGCAGCCGCCCGATCTGGGAGAGCTGGCGGTACCCCCGAGCGGGGACCCGCGCGTCCAGCGAGCCGGGGACGAGTTCGATCGTGCGCGCCACGAGCGATTGGTCGAGCAGCTGGTCGGCGGCGAGGCCCCTGAGCCGGTCGAGGGCCAGCTGTCCTTCCCCCGTGCCGTAGTCACGCGCCAGCGAGCCGGACAGCATCTCAACCCCGGTGAGCAACTCCTGGAGCTGCAGCTCTACCAGGCGCCCATCGGTGCCTAGCTCGATGACCTCATCGTCGATGTCCGAACCGAGGCGTCGCACCATTTCGAGGCGTCGGGCGACCAACGCGACATCGCCGACGGTCACGGTGTCCTGAATCTCCAGCGAGGTGAGATGTCGTGCCGCCTGGCTGAGCCTGTCGCGGTAACGCGTGAGGGTGGCCAGGCCCTGGTTCGCCCGGACCAGCAGGTGCTCGGGGTGGTGCAGCGGATAGCGGGCCCCGGCGAGGAACAAGGCGATGGACGACATCGACGCCGACACCGTCACCACGGCGACGCCCGTCTGGCGGGAGACGCGCTCGGCCGTCCGGTGCCGCGTGCCCGTCTCTGAGGTAGGGACGGAAGCATCCGGCATCAGGTGGGCCCCGGCGTGGGTGATCCGGGTGAGGTGTTCGTCGAGCAGGATGGCCCCGTCCATCTTGGCGAGCTCTCGCAAGGCGGTGGCGCTCAGCGGCGCGTCGATCGCGAAGCCGCCGGTGACCAGTGACGCCACCTCAGGATTATGCCCAAGCACGATCAGCGCACCGGTGCGGCCGTGGACGATCCGGTCGAGACCGTCGCGCAGTGCCGTGCCCGGGCTGACCAGGGCAAGGTGTTCGCGTAACCGGGCACGCTCGGTCTCGTCCACGCTGTCCTCCTCGGTGTCAGGTGCTCATCCTAGGCCGGGCCGAGCTGCCACCGGCAGGCCCGGCCCATTCCCCCAGCGGGCCGCCAATGGGGGTGCCGCCCAGGCCTACCCGGGTTCGACGAGGGCGAGGTGGCGTCCAGCAGGATCGAGGTGAGTGACGGCGTGCTTCACCTCCTTGCGCAGGTGCAGGACGGCCAGCGCTTCGGCGACCGTGGGGATCTCGACCACTCGCATGCCTCGTGGGCGCGCCCCTTCCCCGGGAGGAACCAGCGCGATGCCGAAGCCCAGTCGCGCGGCCTCGGCCAGACGCCGCTCCAGCCCTACCACCCGCCGCAGTTCGCCGGAGAGGCCCACCTCGCCGAGCGCGATGATGGGCGCGTTGAACGCCCTTTCCTGCAGCGCGGAGGCGATCCCGATGGCGACCGCGAGATCGGTCGCCGGATCATTCACGCGGGCGCTGCCGACCGTCGAGACGTACACCTCCTTGTTGTGCAGCCGCAGCCCCGCCTTGCGCTGCAGCACGGCCAGGATCATCGATACCCGGCTGTTGTCGATGCCGTGGCTGATCCGTTTGGGGGCTGGGGCTGAACTGGGTGCGACAAGGGCTTGGACCTCGCTGAGCAACGGTCGGCGGCCCTCAAGGGAGACGCTCAGGCAGGTACCGGCTGCCGGCTCGTCGTGGCGAGAGACGAACAGCCCGGACGGATCAGTGACCTCGCGGATGCCAGCGGCGCCCAGTTCGAAGCAGCCCACCTCGTCGGCGGGCCCGTACCGATTCTTGGAGGCCCGGATCATGCGGAAGCCACTGTGTCGGTCTCCCTCGAAGGACAGCACCACGTCGACCAAGTGCTCAAGGGTGCGCGGTCCAGCCACCGACCCGTCCTTGGTGACGTGGCCGATCAATACCACCGGCATGCCCCGTTGCTTGGCAACCCGCACCAGCGCCGAAGTCACTTCCCGCACCTGGGTGACGCCCCCCGGCACGCCCTCCACCTCCGGCACCGAGACGGTTTGCACCGAGTCGAGCACCAGAAGTTCGGGAGACAGATGCTCGATGTGGCCCAGCACGGTGCCGAGATCCGACTCGGCAGCCAGGTACAGCCCCTCGGTGACAGCACCGGTTCGCTCGGCGCGTTGCCGCACCTGGGCCGCCGACTCTTCGGCCGTGACGTAGAGAGTCGTCCGGCCGGCGTCCGCCCAACGGGCGGCCACCTCGAGCAGCAGCGTCGACTTTCCCACCCCGGGTTCTCCGGCCAGCAGGACGACCGCGCCCGGGGTGAGCCCGGTGCCGAGCACCCGATCGAGTTCGCCGATGCCGGTGGGAATGCCGGTGGTCGCTGTCGCGTCCACGTCCGCGATCGGCACGGCGCCGCGAACCGGACTGATGGGGCGCACCTTCGCCGAACTCGCCCGAGCTTCGGAAACACTGCCCCAGGCCTGGCATTCACCACACCGGCCCACCCAGCGTGGGGCTGCCCAGCCGCACTCGGAGCAGCGGTAGGTCGTGCTGTTCTTCACCATGGAGACCACCGTAGGAGCCGGCTGTGACAGTTTCGCCAACGGTGGTCCCGTCGCGGCAAGAGGTCTTGCCACGTCGCGACCGCAGGGCACAGAATCCAGCGGACGAGGGTGTGTGCAGCAGCGAGTCGGCTGCCTCAGATGCGGACGAGGCCCTTATCGGTGGCGAACGTCGCGGCGGCGATCCCTGGCTGGCCATTGGGGGAGGTGAACGTGATGTGGATGCCGTCGAACAGGTCGCCGACGTCGGTGCCGAGCCAGTTCTCGACGCGGGAGCGGGTGCCGGCGATCTCGATCCCGACCAGTGCGATGCTCCCATCGAGAGCGCTCGGAAGCACCGAAGGATCGGACAGCCAGTGTAGGAAGTAGGGGAGTTGGGGATCAGCCAGCAGACCCCGGACACCGATCTGTTGCCATTCAAGCAGGCGGCCATCGGGGAAGTGCCGCGAGCCGAGCGCCGCTTCGCGCTGCAGCCGCTGTTCGTAGGGGGCAAGATCGTCGACCGAGATGACCCAGCCGAGCCAGCCGCCGCCCATCTCGGACCGCGCGCGCACCGCCTGGCCGAACGGGGCTTTCTCGGCCGCCGGGTGTTCCAGCACCTCGACCACCTCGAGGTAGCGGTCGTCCGCGAGCGGGAGAATGTGGTTCTGGGTGCCGAAGCGGGGGTGAAAGCCGCCGTCTCGGAACTTCGCCCCAAGCAGGTCGCCCAGGCGGCCGCATTCGGCCTTCAGGCCAGTCGGGCCAACAGCGAAGGTCAGATGATCGACATGCATGGCTTCATTGTGGCCGTTGGCCCGGCCGAGGTCGAATCGGCGATCTAACACGCGTTGGGCGTGCGGGAGCGTCGGCGCGTGCCTCGCTTGGGATGTCCGCGAGGCGGGCGTCGTGGCGGGTGGCGCGGCAATGCCGGAGCGGAGGCGGATCCACTCGTGGCAAGGGTCGATGGGTCGGCTTGCCGGCCTCGTCAGCGGTTGTGCGGGCGCGCTTGAAGTCACGCCTGAGTGGCGGATCGAGAGTGGCTATCACCCTCTGGTGGTCACCACAGGGCAACCACCACTGGGTGGTCGCCCTCTGGTGGTTGCCGCAGCCGGATGTCCCTCGCGTCCCGGGCTCCGTGGGCGTCCCGGTTGACCGCGGGTCGCGCGGCTGTGGCGGTGTCGTTTCCTGCGGGGGTAATCCTGGTGGGATGTGGCGGTTTGGTTTGGCCTCCGCGTCTTCGTGGGCCGGGATCGTCCCGAGGGCGGTGGTCGGGGTCGTTGTGGGTGAGGCCGTCGGGGGTGATCCAGTAGCGGCGGCCCAGCGGGCTTCGCCAGACGAACAGGCCGGGCCGGGGTTGGCGGAGCCGCCAGCCGGCTCGGGTCTTGGCCCGGTGCACCTTGCGGCTGAGGGGGCCAAGATTGTCGGGGTCGGTCTGGCCCGGGGTGCCGTCCCACCGGCAGGGCCGGGTGTGGTCCAGATCCAGGCGGGGGCTGGGTCGGGCGGAGTAGGGGAACACCTCCCACGGGTGACGCAGCAGCACCGCCCGCCGGATCCGCGCAGGGATTTCGTACGCGTCGACCGGAAC
>JBAVKY010000490.1:0-2147 GCA_049688555.1 Propionicimonas sp. | reverse complement strand
CTCCTTGGAGCGCTCCAAGTACGCAAGAGGCGAAGAGCGGAGTCGGGGCCCCAGACCCTTGGTGCGATCTGAGGCCCCGACTCCCGTCGTGGTCTGGCGTGCGAGCGCCGCCTACACTGCGGCGCCTGGCACCACCCACGCACCGTTGGCCTGGTTCGAGACCACAACCGCCTCGACCATTTCCACGCCCTTGAGCCCGTCGATGCCGGTCGGGAACGACAACTCCCTGATCGTGCTGGGCTTGCCGAACCGCCGGGCGTCGAGCTCGTCGGCGAGGTCACGGTAGAAGTTCGCGAAGGCCTCGAGGAAGCCTTCCGGGTGACCGAGGCCCACGCGGACGAACCGTCCGGACTCCTGCGACAGCGTGCTCAGGCCGTGGGTCAGGATGCGCGTTTCACCCACGAGGTTCTGGACCAGCAGGTGGTGCGGGTCCTCGTGTTGCCATTCCAGGCTGCCCTGGTCGCCGAAAATCCGGATCCGCAGGCCGTGGTTGTGGCCGGTGGCCGCCATGCTCGCCCAGATCCGTCCGGGCACGCCGCCGGTGAGCCGCAGCGAGATGGTGGCGTTGTCGTAGACCCGGCGCCCGGGCACGAAGGTGTGCAGCTGGGCGGCGAGCTCGCCGGCTTCGAGGCCCGTGATGTAGCGGGCCAGGTGGTAGGCGTGGGTGCCCAGGTCGCCGACCACGCTGGCGATCCCGGCGACGGCCGGATCGGTCCGCCACCCTGCCTGCTTGTTGCCGGTCAGTTCGACCGCGGTGGCGTTCCAGCCCGAGGCGTGTTCGACGTCCACGAACGTGATCCGGCCCAGCGCACCGTCGCGCACCATCCGGGCGGCCTCGCGCACCATGGCGTAGGCCGAGTAGCAGTGCGGGATCGCCAGGATCGCGTCCTGCTCGGCGGCGATCCGGATGAGTTCGGCAGATTCCCCCGCCGTGGGCGTGAGCGGCTTCTCACAGACCACCGAAAACCCTTTGGCCAGGAACGTGCTGGCGATAGCGAAGTGGCTGTCGTTGGGGGTGGCCACGATCACCAGGTCAACGCCGTCCGGACGGGCGCTCTCCGCCTCGGCCATCGTGACGTAGTCGCTGTAGATCCGATCCTCGGCGACGCCGAGAGCTACCCCCAGTTTCAGCGACTCCTCCCGATTCTGGCCGAAGACGCCGCAATCCAGACAGTAGCGGTCGTCCAGCCTCATGCCGTTGCGATGCGTCTTCCCGATGTCCGCGCCCGGACCGCCACCGACCATTCCGGCGCTGATCCGCCGACCCGTTGTACTCACTGCTGACATCCTTCACTGTTGGACAATCTTGGACCGTTCCAAGATACAATCCCGAAGAGACCGCTGGCAAGCCTTAGGCTGTGGCGAAAGGAGGTCGGCGAATGGCTGAACGCGATGACGCGCTACGAGCGCCGACGATCCGGGACGTGGCCACCCGTGCGGGAGTCTCCAAGTCCCTGGTCTCCCTGGTTCTCCAGGGAGACGCACGAGTGAGCGACGCCCGGCGAAACGCTGTGCAGGAGGCTATGACCGAGTTGGGCTACCGGCCGAACCTTCGGGCTCGGGGCCTTTCCCGGAATCGCACCGACACGGTCGGGGTGCTGCTCAACGACCTGCGCAACCCGTGGTTCATCGACCTGCTGGCCGGCTTGGCCACCACGCTGCGAAGCTCTGGCCTCTCCCCCATCTTGGCCGACAGCCACACCGACCACCGGATCGGGATCGGTTCGGTGGAGACGCTGCTGGGCCAGGAGGTGGACGGCCTCGTCGTGGTCGGCACCACCGAAGAGGCAGAGGCCATCGCGACCGCGGCCCGGCAAGTGCCGGTCGTGCTCGCCGGCACCCGAGAGCCGGCCCTGCCGAAGGTGGACATCGTCGTCAACGACGACTTCGCCGGGGCCCAGTCGGCCGCCCGGCACCTGATCGGGCTCGGCCACCAACGGATCGCCCATCTCCGCGGACCCGGTGAGATCGGGACGCTGCGGCTGGAGGGGTTCCAGCAGTGCCTCCGCGAAGCCGGTCTGGACGCCGAGTCCTACATCGAGACGGGCGGGATGAGCGAGGAGAGCGGCTACGCCGCCGCCCGCCGACTGCTGAGCCGCCCCGACCGTCCGACGGCGATTCTCGCCTTCAACGACGTGGCCGCGATC